>DATNDF010000086.1 GCA_035607015.1 Candidatus Angelobacter sp.
AGCACGGAGGCACATTGTATCCCCGCGTCCGCAGCGTCTCGATGAACTGTTGGCTTAATTCCGACGGACCGTTCATGGGCCTGAACCAGTACAAGGTGATGCGCAAGATCGCCGATATGCAGAACCCGGGAACAGCCGGCACGTGGGTCGTCACCGACGAACGCGAAGACCGCGTCAATAACGGTTTCTTCGCCGTGGACATGACGGGGTTCATTCCGAGGAATCTCAACAATCTTCATCTGGTGGATGTGCCCGCGAGTTATCACAACGGTGCGGGCGGCGTGACCTTTGCCGACGGACACTCGGAGATTCACCGCTGGCTCGACCCGCGCACCAAACCGCCGATCAAAACGGGACAGGATCTGCCGCTGACTGCCGCATCGCCCAACAATCGGGACGTGATCTGGCTGCAGGAGCGGAGCACGGGGCCGGTGCGATAGTTGACGCTCGGGGCTTCGCGCCATGCCGGCCGGTTGGCGACCCACTCTTACAAAAGCATTTCCAAACCCCAACGTACCTTTTACAGTCGCGTCCTCGATTTATGGCGAAGCACATCTACGAATTCTGTTTCGGTCCCTGGAACATCAGCGAAGGCCAGGATCCCTATGGTCCGCCGGTGCGCCCGCCGCAGACGTTCGACTGGAAACTCTCCCGGCTTAAAAGGCTCGGCTTCGACGCGATGATGTTTCATGACGATGACGCGGTGCCGGACATTGATGAAAAATCAGAAGCGCAAATCCGCAAAGAGGCGAAGGAACTGAAAAAACGTCTCGACGGCGAAGGCATCGCCGCCGAAATGGTCGCACCCCGTCTCTGGTTCGCGCCGGAGACGATTGACGGGGGTTACACGAGCAATGATCCGAAGCACCGCCGGTACGCCATCGAACGTTCGCTGCGCTCCATCGATCTCGCAAACATCCTCGACACTGACATCCTCGTGCTCTGGCTCGCGCGCGAAGGCAGCTACATCCGTGAGTCGAAGAACGCGCGCCGTTGCGTGGATTATCTGGTCGAAGCCTTCGACAGGATGCTGGCGCATGATAAAAAGATACGGCTGGCCATCGAACCGAAGCCCAACGAACCGATGGATCACGCGTATCTTCCGACGATCGGCCACGCGCTCGCCGTCGCGCAGCTCACGCGCGACGCGAAACGGGTCGGCTGTCTCATCGAAAGCGCGCACGCCATCCTGGCCGGACTCGATCCCGCCGATGAAATTGATTTCGCAATGGCCTTCGACAAACTCTGGTCGTTGCACTTGAACGACCAGAACGGATTGAAGTTCGACCAGGACAAGCCGTTTGGGAGCAACAATCTTCGTGTCGCCTTCAACCAGGTCCGTGCGCTGGAGAGGAACGGTTACGGCAGGAACGGCGAGTATGTCTGCTTCGACGTGCATCCATTCCGCACGACAAAGACGGCACATTGGCTTAACCACCTGGACAACAGCCGCCGCACGTTTCTCAGGCTGCTCGGGAAAGCGCGAAGTTTTGACGAAAAGAAGGCGCAGTCGCTCATTGCCGACCGCAATTATCAGGATCTCGACCAGATGGTGATCGAGCATCTGCTGGGTGACTGATCTTCACGCGGGCATTCGATCGCAAGGGATTTTACCACAGGCCGAAGCTGCCGTCCGTGCCCCAGATTTGAGAACCGACGTAGGATTTCATTCGTGACGCATCCTTCCAGGCAACGGAGCCGTCGAGCAGGCCGACGTTGCCGCCTTTCGCGCCGATGGAGGCGGGGGTCTGTTGATACGCCTCCGGGTGTTCCTCGAAGTAAGCCGCGTCACGGATGACCGGTCCGTGCGCCGTGTGCGGCGCAAGAATGCGCTGGTAACTGTACGCATAAACGTTCAGATCCGCCACCAGCACGAGCGCCGGATCTTCCGCTGTCTTTTGCGGCGAAATCCACGTGTTGGTCGCATTTCCCGCAGGCGGCCAGGGCGTGTTCGAGTGGCCGCCCAAGTAGTGGTAGCCGATGGCCACGCCATAGTCCGGTTGCATTCGCCAGTCTTTTTCCTGTTCAAACGATCTCGCCAGGTTCGGGCAATCGAGCACCTTCAAGGGACTGGCGTAATGAAGAATGTTGCTCTTGGTGGCGGTGGAAAGAATCGGTGTGTGAGTATCGTTCGTGTTGCGATTGTCGGTACCTCCGCGTGGCAGATAATCCTGATAATCGCCCGCATAAATGTGGGTCGCCATGATGAACTGATGGATGTTGTTCAGACACGCGGCCCGGCGCACCCGCTCCTTGGCGCTGCCCAACGCCGGCAGAAGCAGCGAAGCGAGAATGCCGATTATGGCAATGACGACCAGCAGCTCGATCAGGGTGAAGGCGCGGGCGTTCACGTCCGTGAACAGGGCCGGACGGTTTCTTTTTCCTGCCTTGACCGGCAACGGTTTCACGGCCGTTCCTCCACCCTGAAGAAACGTTGCGGAGTGGTGGCGCTTTGCGGATCGTCGAGGCGGAGCTGGCCGTTCATCAGAAGAACCGGGTTCGTCAGCTTTAGCCAGCCGTTCAAGCCAAGCGTCAGGTTCGCGCTGGCGAAGATGTCGATGTTGGTGACGCGATTCGCGTCGAGCGGCGACCCATCGTCGTTGCTGACGAACAGGCGGAACGTGCCGTCACCGGAAAGCGCCGAGGAAAGTTTCAACGGCGGCGGACCAGGGACAGACACGTCAAGCGCGACCGCCTCTGTCGTGCTGCGGACATAGATGCGACCGTCGCTGATGGCCGGCACATTCCAGCATCTGACGAGGTTGAGGATCGAACCCTGAGACCCGTCGAGTGCGCGGTACCGCGCCACTTCCACATAAGCGGTCGGATCAGGTTTGACGAGGAGCAAATAGCCATCTTCGGTCAACACGAGCACGTGCCCCGCGACAAACATCACTTCGCCCAGCCCCACTCCGGACTGGGTCCACTTTCTCGTTCCGGTCGCCATTTCGACGCACCGAAGCGACGTCGCCGATTCACCGTAAACCCCGTACAAATAACCGTTGTAAAACACCGGCGTCGCCCAATGGTTCATGTTGTCGCCGGGAGTCCGCCAAACCTGGTTGGTGGTAAGCTGCGAACCGGATAAACTGATTTGCACGGCTCCCGCGCCCATTCCATACGTCGCCGAGCAATACACAATGTCATTTCCGACCACCGGTGATGCAGCGGTTGAAACGCTGAACGGAAACGGGTAACGCCAAAGCACGGAACCGGTGTCGGGCGCCACCGACACCAGACCCGATTGCGCGAAGTAAATTATTTGCCTGATGCCAGCGACGGTTGCCGCAACGGGCGAAGCCTGGGTCATCACATCGCTCTGCCCCTTCCAGGCCTCGGTCCCGTCGGACTCGTGAAAGGCGAACAGGCATTTGTTCGGCGCGTTGCCGATGACAAAAACGAGACCGCCTTCAATCAGCGGAGATGCGGCGCTTTGCCAGGCGATCACCGTACTGCCGTACTCAGCGACGAGGTCCCGGTTCCAAATGACCGCTCCATTCGTGGCGTTGAGGCAATACAGGCCCAGGTAGGAGGTCAAAACAAAAACGCGATCACCGTCCACCGAGGGCGTCGAACGCGGTCCGTCGTCGCTCCCGTCACCCACACCGCCATTCGGATAATCCGCGATGCCCAACGGGGGTGAGACCCAAAGTTCCGCGCCGGTGTCCGCGTCCAGCGCGATGCAGAATTCCTGGTTCGAGCCGCTCGCCGGCCGCCGAACCATCGTGAACGCTTTTCCTCCACTGATGGAAAAGGAGCTCAGCGCCGGATCCAGCGGAATCTACCAAAGCTGCCGAGGCGCGTCCGAAGACCAGTTCGTGCGAATCGTCTCGGTCGAAATACCGTCGTGATTCGGGCCGCGGTATTGCGGCCAGTCGATGGCAGGAACGCTGGACGCGCCGGTCAGCGCAACAACCCAGAGCAACGCGCGGGAGATGCGAACGCCATTTGCGGAAAAAAGAGAGTTCATCGTCAGGTGCGTTTTGACAGACGTTGATTCGCTCAAAACGGTCCGGGCACCGGTTTGCCAGCCCATCAATCTAGCAGAGTTGCCGCAACGGGCAACGGACGAATGCGCCCGGAGCGGAAAATTATTCGTCCAGTTATTTGACGCCCTCTTGTAAGTCAAACATTCCGTGCAGCGGGTTCCGGATCCTCACAAGTTTTTTACAACTCTTTCACCCGCCAGTGACAACCCGTTCCATCCGGCGGGGCAGTCTCGGAACATGAAAACAGCCATCCTTCCTCTGGTTCTCGTCGTCTGGCAGTGCGGTGTTTTTGCGGGTGACCGCCCTTCGGAAAATTTCACCGCGCACGAGTGGGGCACGTTCACGTCGGTCCAGGGCGCCGATGGAATCCTCGTTCCGTGGCACCCGCTGGAAACCACGCAGCTTCCGCGATTCGTGTATGACTGGACCAAGCCCGGTCTGGGCCGCCGGGCCGCCGGGCCGCTGAATCCGGGGAGCAAGAGCGCGTTTATCACGCTCCAGCGCATGGAAACACCGGTCATCTATTTCTACAGCGACCGGGAGAGAACCGTGAATGTCACGGTCCGGTTTCCCCAGGGATTCATCACTGAATGGTATCCACAGGCCGGCGAGATAGGCCCCGCGGTTTTTCCGCCGGGCAGGCTGGCCGTCGCGCTCGATGGCCTCGTGCAGAAAACGGGCGCGCGGCCGCAGTTCACGTTCGCGTCCGTCTTCGGCAGAAAGGGAGTTCCAGACTCGCGAATTCAATGGAAGGACATCCGTGTCCTGCCCGCGGACCGGCACGCGGACCTCGTCTCCGCCGTGCCGACCGGAGGCTCGGGCAACCATTATTTTGCCGCGCGCGAAACGGACGCTGATTTTGTCAGTGTCAGCACCCCGGACAAGAGCGTGCCCGAGCACGAGAAGTTTTTGTTCTACCGCGGGGTGGCCAATTTCCAGACGCCGTTGAAGGTTACGCTGGGCGGGGCGAATGAAAAGTGGTTTCAACTGAGGAACAATGGCGCAACGAAACTCCAACATCTTTTCATCCTGAACGTGCGAAACGGCGAAGGGGAGTTCACCGAACTCGAGAGCCTCGCGCCCGGCGACTCGTGGTCGTTCGATTTCGACGGCCAGTCGAAGCGCGCACCGCTCGGCGAAGTTGTGGGGCAACTGGGGCGGCAAATAAAAAAGGCGCTCGTGGGCGAGGGACTGTTCGAGCGGGAGGCGGCCGCCATGGTGAAGACATGGCGTGAATCGTGGTTTGAAGAGGAAGGGTCCCGGGTAATTTATCTGCTGCCGCGCGCCTGGACGGATGAAACCCTGCCGCTCGCGATCAATCCGGAGCCGCGCGATATCGTCCGCGTCATGATCGGCCGCGCCGAGATCATCGCGCCGACGACCGAATGGCAGCTCATCAAGCAGATCGTCCGATACGCGGATGGCGACACTGTCGCGCGCGGCGAGGCGGTGGACCGGGTCCGGCAGATGGGTCTTGGACGTTTCTTTCAGCCGGCCGTGCAGCTCGCGCTGGGCAACCGTCCCAATCGCGAATTCAGCCAGGCGGCCTGGGAACTCGTGAATGCCGCTGCCACGAAACGCGACGATGCGAAGCCGGTCGCGTTGCGCTAGCGTGCCACCCGGGTTGGCTGGACGAACACCGTCCCATCGTGGAATAATCATGCCCGGCCCATGAAAAAAGTCGCGTTCGTGTTCGTGCTGGCGGTGTTTGTCCCGAGCCTCGTGCTGGCCTGGCTGGCGGTTCGCTCGCTGCGCGATCAACAGTTCGCGCTCGAACGCCAGCGGGCGCTGCTCTACCAGGGTGTTGCCGACGCGGTGGCCAAGGACATCGTCGGTTACATCGCCGAGCGCCAGCGCGAATTCGGCCTGCAGGTTGAAGCACTGCTCGGCGAGCACAAACCGCTGGACCTTGCCAACTCTTTCGACGACCAGTTGCGCAAGGGCTGGCCGCTGGCGGAAGTCGGCTTCACGGTTTCGCTTGACGGCTCTTGCTATTCTCCGTCGCTCTTTGGCGGCCCGGAAGCGCGCAAGTTCCGCCTGGATAACGAACGGTTCCTCTGCAACCGTGAAAGCGTCGAGGTCTATTGGGACAGCCCCAAAGGCACGATCAACCTTTCGCAGTTGGATGTAAAAACTCCCCAACCGGGGAACGATGAGCAGGGCGTGCAACAGCCGGCCACCAACGCGGGCAGTTACGTCAGCAGTTTAGGCAAGTCGGCGAAAGACCAGAAACAGACACGCAACGTCGAACCGCAGCAGGCGCAGCAGCTGACCGTCAAGGGGAACTACTCGAAAATCGCGTCCTCCGAAGCGGAGTTTCGCCAGTTGATCGGCGACTCGACCGAGGGAACGGTCGCGCGCTTTCTCCAGAACAAACTCAACCTGATGTTCTGGTACCGGTCTCCACGCGGCCCGCAGCTCGTGTTCGGAGCGCTGTTGAACCTGCCGAAGCTGGTCGGCGGACTGGGCGGCAGCGTGAAAGTGGAACCCGCCCCGTTGAATGGAGAAATCTGCGTGGCGCTGCTGACCGACTCTGCGGCGCCGGCCATCCTTTCCAACCCGAACTTCCGCACCAACTGGAAGCGCCCGTTCGTGGCGACGGAAATCGGCGAGGTTCTGCCCCACTGGGAAATTGGCGTTTATCTGCTCGACCCGGCCACGCTGGCCCGGTCGGCGCAAACACTGAAACTCACGCTCGGCCTGCTCATCGCCGTCCTGGTGCTGGCCATCGGCGTCGGCGGCTGGCTCATCGTGGGCGACTTGAAACGGCAGCTCACCCTGGCCCGCCAGAAGACCGATTTTGTCAGCAACGTTTCGCACGAATTAAAAACCCCGCTCACGTCCATCCGCATGTTTTCCGAACTGCTGGCGGACGAACGCGTGACCGACAAGGCCAAGCAACGCTCCTATTTGAACATCATCACCACGGAAACCGCGCGGCTCACGCGGCTGATCAACAACGTGCTCGACTTCTCGCGCATCGACCGCGGCGAAAAAAAATACAACTTTGCGATGTGCGATCTCGCCGATGTCGCGCGGGAAACGGTCGGGATCTACCGCCCGCAATTGGAGGCCGCGGGCTTCAGGGTCGAATGCGAACTGCCCGGGGTGCCGGTGTTCGTGAACGGCGACCGCGACGCGCTCGCGCAGGTCATCGTCAACCTGCTTTCCAATGCGGAAAAATACTCCGGCGCGCAGAGGGAGGTGCGCGTGGAAATGCGGTCGCAATCGCAACCGTTGCCGCACGTGGAGATGCGGGTGCTCGACCGCGGTCCCGGGGTGCCCGGAGGCTGTGAAGAAAAAATCTTCGAGCAGTTTTATCGCGCTCATGATTCGCTGAGCAGCGGCATCCAGGGTTCCGGCCTCGGCCTGACGCTCGCACGACAGATCGCCCGGTCGCACGGCGGGGACGTTGCTTATGAACCGCGCGAGGGCGGTGGGAGCAGCTTTGCGCTGCGATTGCCGGCAGCTTCGTCTTCAACCGCCGATCGTCACACGTGAACACAAATCAAAACTGCGGGTGCCGCGATGCCGGACCGACATTTGCATGCGTTCGCGCCTGTTCGCAGTCTCCCGCATGAAAACGAAAATCCTGATCGTCGAGGATGATCCACACATCCTGCTGGGACTTGAGGAGGTGTTGAGGAGCGATGGCTTCGAGGTCGCCGTCTGCAGTCGCGGCGACCTGGCGGTTGAAACCGTCAACCGGCACCGGCCGTCGCTCATCGTCCTCGACGTGATGCTTCCCGGCAAAAGCGGTTATGACATCTGCAAAGAGCTTCGCGCCGGGAAAGTAGGCACGCCCATCCTGATGCTGACCGCCAAGGGACAGGAGATTGACAAGGTGGTCGGCCTTGATCTCGGCGCGGATGACTACGTGACCAAGCCGTTTGGCGTGCGCGAACTGCTGGCGCGCATCCACGCCCTGCTCCGGCGCACGGCCTCTCCCGCCAGGGACGGGCGTGGCGGAGAACCGTTCCAAATTGGCCCGGCGACCATTGACCCGAAAACCTTCCTTCTCAAGCGTGGCAAAGCGGTGGAAGAACTGACCGCCCGGGAGTTGAAACTGCTCCAACTGTTTCACGAGCACCCGGGTGAAGTGTTGTCGCGCGACCGGTTGCTGAACGAGGTCTGGGGATACAACTACTACGGCACGACCCGCACGCTCGATCAGGTGATCGTCCAATTGCGGAAAAAACTCGGGGACAACGGTGGCGAGCCGGAACACCTGCTCACCGTGCATGGCGTCGGTTACAAGCTGGCGGTCTGAGCGCAGGGCGCATTCGTCCATTCGTCCGCGTGGCGCAATTTTTCCTTGGCAAACCACCGCTGACGCCGTAACAACGACACGCTCTTTGAAAAGGATGAACGTGTTGTTCATCCGTCCTCGCAGTCGAATGCCTGGGAACCCCGTGAAAATCGGGGACGGTTGCGCCACTGTAACGGGCTACAAGCTCCCACAGCCACTGGTCACGAGCCGGGAAGGCGGGAGTGAGGTTGGACGCCCGAAGTCAGGATACCGGTTCGGCTGCGCTCGTCGCGGCCGTTCGTTTTGAACGGCCAACTTCTCCGTCAATGAGAAGGATGAGGCCAGCCTCCCGGACTGTTTTCGGGAGAATTCGCTGAATGCCTTCATTCTCCGTTTTGGCGGGGTCTGAAGGTTTTGTTTTTTTTGCCGCAGCTCCCGACCTGCGCCGCGCGGACGGGAACGGCCGGCATCTTCAGACTTCGCGCTGGTCTCTCAATCAACAACCCTTCCGCTCGCTTGCGGAACACATTGAAAGACCCGCGTATGTCCAAATCCCGGTTCCTCGCCCTCGCCAGCTTGTCGTTCCTCTGCTTCACGCATTCCCGCGCCGTGACCCTCACCGAAAATTTTTCCGCCAGCCCCGACGCGAGCGGCTGGAAAATTTTCGGCGACACCAATCTGTTTCGATGGAATTCGACCAACCAGAATCTGGAGGTAACCTGGGACTCGTCGCGGACCAACAGTTACTTTTATCATCCGCTGGGCACGATTCTCGCCCGGGACGACGATTTCAGCCTGGAATTCGATTTGCGCCTCAACGATATCGGCCCCGCCGACAGTTACGCGTACAGCTTCCAAATCGCGCTGGGGTTCCTGAATCTCGACCAGGCGACCCGGCCGACGTTCCTCCGTGGCACGGGGTCCAACGCGACGAACCTCGTCGAGTTCGTCTATTTCCGCGATGATCCGTTTGGCGATCCGGCGACGGTCTATCCGACCTTCGTGGACCAGACCGGACAGTTCAACTACAATCAAGGCCGCCAGGAATCGACGAACTACTCGCTCGCCACCGGCGATTGGTTTCACGTGGCGATGGATTACCGGGGGTCGAACCAGACCCTGGTCACGTCATTGACCAACCTGTCGCAGAGCGTCAGCGCCACGGTCACGCAACAGTTGGGGCTGACATTTTCAGGCGATCCCTTCACCGACTTCCGGCTGGATTCGATTTCCATCAACAGCTACAATGAAGCCGGACAGTTTCCCGGATTCGAAGGATCCGTGCTGGCGCACGGCAACGTGGACAATCTCGCGGTTACCGTTCCCCCGCCGCCGATTCAAAATCTTGCCGGCGGATTCAGCAACGCTCTCTGGCAGGTGCAATTCCTCAGTCGCAGCAACTGGCTTTACACACTCGAACGAAGCGCGGATTTTCAACTCTGGACGAACGCTTCGACTGTGACACCGGGCACTGGAAGCAACGTCCTGTTGCAAGACGCGAGTCCGCCGGCAAGCAACGCGTTTTACCGCGTGCGCGCCCAGAGGCCATGAAATCGAACAACTCCAGGCTCCGGGGCCGCGGCTTCACCTTGATCGAACTGCTCGCGGTCATTGCCATCATCGGCATCCTTGCCGCCTTGCTGTTGCCGGCGCTGCTGCGGAGCAAGGATGCGGCGCGACGCGTTCAATGCGCCAGCAATCTTCGCCAGCTTGGCATCGCGACGCAGCTCTATTGGGGCGACAATCAGGAGAATTGTTTCTACTGGAAAACAGGCGCGACCAACGGCGGAATCCTCTATTGGTTTGGTTGGATGGGGCCCGGCGCTGAAGGCCAGAGGCCGTTCGATGTGACGCAGGGCGTCCTCTATCCCTATTTGCAGGGCCGTGGCGTGGAGCTTTGTCCCTCCCTGAACTATGCAATGGCGCATTTCAAACTCAAAGCCACCGGGGCCGCGTACGGCTACGGCTACAACCTTCACCTCTCCGCGCCGATGAACGCCGCGCCAGTAAATGCAAGCCGCCTGCGCCGGTCCACGGAAACCGTTCTCTACGCGGACGCCGCCCAGGTGAACGATTTTCAAGCGCCAGCGTCGCGATCGAATCCCATGCTCGAGGAATGGTATTACGTGAGCGCGGCCACGAATCTGACGGGCCCGAATTACTATCCAAACGGCCACTTCCGGCACATGCGCCGGGCGGGTGTGGTTTTTTGCGACGGCCACGCCGGTCTGGAGAAAATGGTTCCCGGTTCGCTGGACCGGAGATTGCCGGACCAATTCGTCGGCCAGTTGAGGACGGACGTCTTGGTCCCTTGAGGTGTGGTTTGACGCTCCCCGTCCCAACGATCAGGCGCCGACGTGCTTCTTGATCGCCTCGCTGATCCGCTGGCTCCACCGTTCCAGCGCGCCGGAATCAGGACCTTCAACGAGCAGTCGCGCTTTCGATTCGGTGCCTGAATAGCGCAGCAGCACGCGGCCTCCGGCCTTTTTTAATTCAGCCTCCGCCTCCGAGACGAGCTTCGGCACGCCGTCAAGCTGGTCGAACGGCACCTTTTCCCGCACCGTGACGTTCGTGATCAGTTGCGGGTAACGCTTCCAGCAACGGGCGAGATGAGAGAGCGGTTTGTCCTTCAACTTCATGATGCGCAGAATCTGCAGCGCACAGACCAGGCCGTCGCCGGTCGTGCTGTAGTCGCGGAAAATCATGTGTCCGCTCTGTTCGCCTCCAAAGTTGAATCCCCCCCGCAGCATTTCATCGATGACGTTCTTGTCACCGACGGCCGTGCGCAGGATACGCCCGCCGACTTCCTTAATGACGGCATCCAGGCCGGCGTTGCTCATCACGGTCGCGACCAGGGTTTTGTCCTTGAGCGTCCCTTCGGCCAGCATCTCGAGTCCACAGATGGCCATCACGTCGTCGCCGTCGGTCAACTTTCCCGTCTCGTCGCAGAACAGGACACGGTCGGCGTCCCCATCGTGAGAGATGCCGATGTGCGCCCTGTGCTCCCAGACCTTCTGGCACATCTGCTGTGGATGCATCGAGCCGCAGTCCTTGTTGATGTTCATGCCGTCGGGCTGGTTGCCGTACACAAAAGTCTCCGCGCCGAGTTCCCGCAGCACGCAGGGCGTGGATTTGTAGGCGGCGCCGTGGGCGCAATCGATCACGATCCGCATTCCTTCAAGCGTCATCCCGCGCGGGAAGGAACTCTTGGCGTACTCGATGTACCGGCCCAGCGCGTCGTCGATGCGAACCGCCTTGCCGATGGCGTCCGCGGTGGGCCGGATGCTTTCAATGTCACCGCTGAACACGAGTTGCTCGACCTGGCTCTCGATGTTGTCGTCGAGCTTGTAACCGTCCGGCCGGAAGAATTTGATCCCGTTGTCGTCATAAGGATTGTGCGATGCGGTGATCACGAGGCCGGCGTCGGCGCGCAGACTGCGGGTGACATAAGCGACCCCGGGCGTGGGCAGCGGCCCGATAAACAGCACGTCCACGCCCATCGAGAGAATGCCGGAGGACAGCGCGTTTTCGAGCATGTACCCGGACAGGCGGGTGTCCTTGCCGACGACGATTTTGTGCCGGCCGCGGCCGCGCGATTGCGGCGCGATGTTCTTGAAGACGTGGCCGGCGGCGCGGCCCAGCTTGAGCGCGGTTTCGGCGGTCACCGGCTCAACGTTCGCCGTGCCGCGCACTCCGTCGGTGCCGAAAATTTTCCTGGGCTGGCTCATGGTTCAATTCCTGGTTCTCACGCTGTTCGTCGATTCCGGGGACGAAATCCGCTCCACCGCGACTTCATCGGGCGTCACTTTCATCACCACCACGTTCGGCGGAGTATGCACGACGACTTTTCTGCGAAAACTTCTGGCGTCCGGCGCGTCGAGAAGATTAACACAGACGTCCACGTCCGACATCTTCAAATTGTCGAGGACGCGTTCGTCTGCGCGAATCGTCACCTCCACTTCATCCGGTGTGAACACGAAGCCGCGAACGTCCGCGGGAGGCTTCCTGGCGGTGACCGGCAGGGGGCGGCTCAGTGTCGCGGAAGAATGGGTTTCCGGAAGTTTGAAACTGTTTTCGATATTTGAATTGATCGTCAACCAGATGAGGACGGCCACGACCACAGAAGCGAGCTTCCAGCCAAAATTATGAAGGATGTAATCGCGCGGCACCATGATCACTTGACTTCCGGTTTGGGCGCGGTGTGCACCGGCGACTTGGCGGTCCCGTTCGGTCCCGCGAAGCCGGTTGAGCGAAACCATTCCGAGAGCGTCTGCGACCGCGGCGCGCGGACCAGCACCGAGGTCAGGAACGCGCGCAATTCCTCCAGGCTCACTCCACGCGTCAACTGCCCTTTGTGAGCGTAGGAGATTGCGCCCGTTTCCTCCGAAACCGCCACCACGACCGCGTCCGTCTCCTCGGTCAGGCCGATCGCCGCCCGGTGCCGCGTGCCGAGCGATTTGTTCAGGTCCTGGCGCTGTGTCAGCGGGAAAATACAGGCCGCCTTCGCGATGCGGTCGCCGCGCAGGATGACGCCCCCGTCGTGAATCGCGTTGTTCGGAAAGAAAATGGTCTCCAGCATCTCCGGCGTCGCCTCGCAGTCAACCACCACACCCGATTCGACCGCGTCGTCGAGATGGATCGCCTGTTCGAGTGCGATGAGCGCGCCGATCTTCACTTCGGAAAGGCGTTCGGCCGTCTGGATGACAACCTCGATGTTCTCGCGCGTGTCGCGGGACGAGGTGAACAGCGGCAGGTTCCCCACCTCGGCCAGCATGCGCCGCAATTCCGGCTGAAAAATCACGAGCACGGCGATGGCAAACCCGGTGAGGAATTTTGCCAGAAGCCAGAGCAGCACCCGCAGATCGAGCAGCGTGGTGACCACGGTAAGCACCAGCAGCAAAAAGAGAAAGCCCAGCACCACCGGCCACCCGCGCGTGCCCCGCACAAACATCAGGGCGTAATAAATCGCCACCGCGAGGATGACGATCTCCAGCGCGGGCCGCCAGACGTTCTCCAGGAATTCCAGAATTCTCATTTTGACCGGGTAAGGACCGCTTCGGTCGTTCTCACCGCCTGAAGCGTTTCCGCGACATCGTGCGTGCGGATCATTCGCACACCGGCTTCGACCGCAAGGGCTGCGCAGGCCAGCGCTGCCGGCAGACGCCCGTCCACCTCCGTCCCCAGCAGTTTTCCGATGAACGACTTGCGCGAAACGCCGACGAGTACCGGGCGATTCAAGTTTGTAAAGCGCCCCAGCCCGGCGAGCAACTGCAAATTGTGTTCCAACGTCTTGCCAAAGCCGATGCCCGGGTCCAGTGCCACCTGGCCCGCTTCCACACCCGCCCGACGCAGGCGCTCGAGCCGTTCGACAAAAAACGCGCGCACTTCACCGACGACGTCGCGGTAGGCCGGATTCGACTGCATCGTCTGTGGCGTCCCCTGCATGTGCATGCAGATGTAACCCGCCTTCGTTTCTCCGACCACACGCCACATTTCATCGTCGGCCCGGTTTGCCGCGATGTCGTTCACGATGCTGGCGCCGGCCCGCAGCGCCGCCCGCGCCACCGCCGATTTTTGCGTGTCAATGGAAAGCGGAACTTTCGCCTGCGCCGCCAGCCGCTCAACCACCGGCAGCACCCGTCTCAATTCCTCTGTTTCGCTGACCGGCTCCGCGTCGGGCCGGGTTGATTCCCCGCCCACATCAATGATTTCCGCCCCCTGGGCGATCAGTTTCAAACCGTGCGCAACGGCCGCCGCCGCGTCCATGAACTGGCCGCCATCGGAAAACGAATCGGGTGTCACGTTCACGACGCCCATGATCATCGCCGGGCGGGGAAACTGAAATTCAAACTTGCAGGCGCGGAAAATCATGACGTTTGCGATTACGCTGGCCCGGCGTAGAAGGACGGACCGCCGGCTTCTCGGAATTCACACGCAGGGTTCAGCGTTTGATCAACTGCCTCACGCCGTCCACCAGCCGCCGCGCGATGGCGCGGACCAGCTCGTCCGGCACTCCCATCCGCGGGTCCGAGCTCTGGCTC
The DNA here is from genome assembly GCA_035607015.1 of Candidatus Angelobacter sp. Lineage (NCBI taxonomy): Bacteria > Pseudomonadati > Acidobacteriota > Terriglobia > Candidatus Angelobacter > Candidatus Angelobacter sp. Next base: position 14,280 of record DATNDF010000086.1, read on the forward strand.
AGCATGTGGCACTGATCGTTGACGTAATCAATCAGCACAAATTCACCGGACCCGGTCAGCGCGATTTCACTCGAAAAGAACCTCATCCCGGTCAATTCCGCGATCCGGTGAACGATGTCCCGCAACGGCGTGAGCTCGAGCTGCTGTTCCTCGGTTGGGGTCGGCAAACGGTAACGGTCCGTGAAACAATTCCACCAGCAGCTCCAGACCGAGCCGAACACGTAAAACACGCGAAAGTAAACCGGCTCGCCGTTCTGCGTCTTCGGAACGATGCGACGCTGCAGCAGATAATGCCGGTCCGGCCAGACAGAGATCGAACGCGCGATGTCTTTTTCGTTCACGGCATCCATGATGACCCCGCGCCGGCCGTAGCCCATGGCCGGCTTGATCACGAACGGCGTGCCCAGCGCCGCGCGGTCCGCTTCTGACAAGAGAAAGCCGCCGGCCTGCTCGCGCGGAACGATCACCGTGAATGGCAGTTGGAAACCGGCGGCCAGCAGCCGGAGATGCAGCCGCGCCTTGTCGAACGCGGCCAGCGCGATGTCCGGCGGATCAATGATCTGCGTCTTGCGCTCGTGCGCCAGCCAGATCAGCCGGTGATAAATGTCGTCGGGCAGATGATGCTCGCTGTGCATGTTGAGCAGTGCCCGCGCCCAGACCTTGCCCTTGGCCAGTTGATCGCAGAACGGTTCGACCCAGAGCGGTTCGACGAGGAAAAAGTTCAGGCCCAGCTCCGCGCAATGTTGCTGGATGCGATGGATGAACAAGTCATCCGCGTCCAGCTTGTGGGTCATCACCAGATCGTAAATCCGCGTCACGCTGGCGAGTATTCGGCGGGTAAGCGATACCTGTCAATGACGGGTGATTTGCGGAATCGCGTATCGCGCAACATTCCATTACGAAAGCCAGTTGCGTGATAAGGGGCGGACATAGATAAGCGTTGCGAAAATCGTAAGGAATATAACGCCAGAAATAATGCCAGCTGTCCTCGACAGCCCGAAAGAGTCGCGGAGGCCCGAAACGCAAAAACCCGTCCCAAATGCCAGATAAATGTCCTCGGTAAGAATCTCATGCACGCCAAAGTCCTGATCTTTCATAATCGGCTGATGGAAAATATAAGTAGAAAGCCACCAAACGAGGAGGACGACAGCAGGCGCGATCGCTGACGAAAACACTCGTGCATTCAATGGTAAACATCTGCGCGAAAAAGAAGACAGGCCAGCAAGCGTGGAACAAAAGACGATGGCAAACCAGAGCCGAGTGTCCCACCAATTTATATATGGTATAGGAAGCATGATCTGTAGCGGCAGATCTTTGTTACAGAGATCCGTCCCGCTTTTACGGAAGTGCGTGTTCTTGAAGCTCCACTCTTTCATTCAACACGAATGCTAAACCGAAATGCGAGTTAGCACCGCGTCCCTTTCAATAACCTCCACCCTTGCTCCCGGCCTTCGCCCGTTGAATCAGTTCGATCTCGTACCCTTCCGGCGCATCAATGAAAGCGAACACGGTCCCGGTAGAGGTCGTCGTCGGGCCATCGGAGTATTTCAGGCCCAGCGTCGTCAGGTGTTTGCCGAATTCCTCGAGGCTGTCCACCTCGAAGGCCAGGTGCGTCAGGTCCGCCTGCACCTGCACCGGGCCGCTCGACGGGAAGCTGCACAGTTCGATCTGCTCGTCACTCTCCGGCGCCTTGAGGAAGACCAGTTCCGAGCCGCGCGGCGATTTGTGCCGGCGCATTTCCTCCAGCCCGAGCACGTCCTTGTAAAACTTCAACGTCTTTTCCAGATCGTTCACCCGATAGCGCGTGTGCAACAGTTTTCTCGCTTTCATCGCGTGAAAAATAACCCGCGGGAATCGCAAAGCAAACTTTTGTGGCGGCGCAATTGGCTTGCCGGACGGGAACGGTTTGCGTTACGACTGCGCGCGTGACGTGGCGAACACAGTGGCGCGGTTGGGTGTTCTTCATCGGTTTCGGCGCAACCTGTGTCGCCCATGCCCAGATTGATCCGGACAAACGGCGGCTGTTTCAGCTTGGCTACAACCAGCAGTTGCAGGGCCGCGGGCCGCTCTCCGGTTACGCCTTCTACTATTTCAACGAACCGGGATTCATCGAAACCAACCTCACGCTGCGACTGGCCATCGCGCCCGTCTATGTGGATTCGGAACTCGGCATCCGCGATGCCCTCGGTCCGAACACGGACCTGGCCATCGGCCTGGCGGGCGGCGGTTACGCCGACAGTTATTCGGAAACGCGCGGCGGCAAGTACTGGCGCGAGGAATCGTTCACCGGGCACGGCGCCGAGGGTGGCGTGGGCGTTTACCATCGTTTCAATCCCGACCAGCAGATCCCCCTCAACGCCATCCTGCGCGTGACCGGGCGCTACACATTTTACGAACGCGACGACGTCACCGCGCCGGGCTTCACGCTCCCGCCGGACCACGCGACGCTCCATGTGCGGAGCGGATTGCGCTGGGGCGGACGCGAGCCGCTCATGATGCCATCGCTGGCGATGGAACTGTCCGCGTGGTACGAAGGCCAGTTCCGCACCGGCGCCGAACCGTACGGTTTCAACGGCGACCGCGCGCTCGAAGATCATTCGCACCTGTTCTGGGGACGCGCGCTGCTGGCCTACACCCTCCCGGAGTTGAAGCACAATTTTTCCATCAGCCTTACCGCGGGCACCAGTCTGAACGCTGACCGTTTCAGCGGCTACCGGATTGGCGGGGCGCTGCCGCTGGTCTCCGAGTTTCCGCTGACCCTGCCCGGATATTATTTTCAGGAACTGAGTGCGCGCCAGTTCATCCTGCTCGGCGGCCAGTACGCGCTGCCGCTGGACCGCCGGAAGCAATGGGGACTGATGTTTTCCGCCGCGACGGCCCTGATTGATTACCTGCCCGGCCTGGAACAACCGGGCCGCTGGAACTCGGGCGTGGGCGCGGG
>DATNDF010000087.1 GCA_035607015.1 Candidatus Angelobacter sp.
TTGTTGACGGTCTCAATTCCGAGAATCGGGCGATGAATTACGCGAATTGCATTTGCCGGGACTACACCGGAAGATCCAGTGACTACCGCCTGCACCGGAACTTCAACGCTGAGATTTCCGCGTCGCAAAGTTTGCGCCTGGATAGTTTCAAACAACACCGGTGGCGGCTCGGCGGTAGAGAGCTTGGTGCCCGCGGGAATGAAAATGTCGGCCGGAGAAGGTGTCGACCGTCCGAAGATGACGGTGCCTGAAGCGAAGGTGACATTGCGACGCGTGACGCCTACAAGGGCAGAAATTTGATCGAGATCGCGTCCGCCGGCGGTGTCGAGGAAGCCGGATTTATACACCTCTTCCAATTGCCGTGAGACGACTGCAAACTCGCGCGCGAAACTTTCCGCGAGCAGCCGGGTTACGCTTCCCGGATTGCGATCCGTAAGCTTCGGAGCGGCGCCCCCTTCGGATAGAGATTCAAAGTTTGCGTAAAAAGTCGTCCCCTCGTCCGGCCAGACTGCGTCCGCTTTCGGGGTGCCGTCGTCACGTTTTAACCAATCGATAATCGAGCCTTCCAACAACCTGTAATCGAGGTTGAAGCGAAAACGGCGATAAACTCCGTTGGCAATTCCAAAGACCTGGACGGTATTCGGGATGATCGGATCCGGATCGGTGAGCCGGTACGGTTCCAGCTCCTTCAGAAAACGAAAATGCTGCCGCACGGCGCCGCCGGTAAGCGCCATCAACAGATCGTCAACGAATTGGGCGTATGGCTCAGACGCGTAACTCAAAATGCGACTCCCAGTGAAAAAGGCACTACCAGATTCAGTGGCGCCGGCTGGCCGATAACCCGTACCAGCAACTCAATGCGCACCGTTTCGCGCGGCGGATCGTGTTCGGCCCTGACTTGTGCGGAGATCACGCGCTCGATGCGCGGTTCATCGCGGAGCGCCTGCAGCACGTACAACTTGATCAAGTTGCGGGTTCGGTCGACGTTTGGCTCGCCGATAAGTTCGTGATGGCGCGAGCCATAATCAGGGTGTCCCAAACCAGCGAGTTCACCTTTTCTGGTTTTCAGGCGGTTGGCAATCGCCTGGGTCAGGTTCTCGATTCCTTCGCCAACAAGTAGATCTCGCTCACGCCGCAGCCCTTCAAACGGCTTTCCACTGGCGAGGTCAGCGTCTTCGAAAAACCCACCACCCAAAGCGTAGAGCAGTCGCAAATCGCGACCGAAAAGTGGCGCCAACTTTTGTGCGTCCCGGTTCGCCATCATGGTGCTCCCTGATCGTTGACGAATGGCGCCGCCGGCGGACCCAGGATCGCCAGAATTCCCGGACCTGAAGGAATCTGATCTCCAAGCCTCACCAGCGCCATCCCGTTGATGTTCACCGAACCCGATCCACCCGAACCAATCGGCAGCGGATAGGGAACGCCGGATACCGAGTTAACCATCTGACAGATACTGCCCACGGTCGCCAGCGGCATTCCGTTGGCAGTCGCAATCGCCTGAGTGATGGCGACGATAACTCCGCTGTCGGGCGGTCCGGACGCGCCGGGGCTGAGCACGACTGCACATCCCATGCTGACTGGTGGTCCAGGCATCTGCGATCTCTTTCTCAGCTAGCGCTAAAGCTGGTCATGCCGGCGAGTGTGAGCGCCGGTCCCTTCACCTTCGCGTTTGATTGGCCTTCAAGTGTGGTTGAGAGGCCCTTGATCGTTACGTTTTGTTGCGCCGAGAGCTGCAGATTACCGCCGGCGTCGAGCGTCATGTCCCCGCTTGATTCGATGGTGATTTTTCCGGGAGACTTGATAGACACGTCTCCGTCGCGTTCAACGATCACCTTCGTTCCACCGCTCTCGATCTGAATCTTGTCATCATCGATGGTCAGCGTCGTACCACTCGGAAGTTCCAGGTGCAGCCGTCGAATCGACGAGTCCTCATCTCCGAAAGGTTGGTAAACAGTCTCGAGCGGTCCGGCTTGTGGGGGCTGCTTTTCATTGTCGTAGAGCGACCCGATTACCACCGGCGCGTTGATGTCGCCATCGGCAAAAGCGACCAAAACGAGATCGCCCACTTCCGGTAACATCGAAAAACCCAAACGACCCACGGTCACGGGCGCGCGCTGCAACTCAATGCCGCTGGATCGCAAACGAACATTGACTTGATGATTGTTTTCGCTGCCGTCTCCAGGAAACACTTCGGTGACCAGTCCCAGTTCATTGAGCCGGCAGCGGGTCAACTCTTCGCGGACGATAGCGCGCAGCATGGTGACGGTATCGCTCATAAAGAGACCCCCTGACCGCCCGCGCCTTCTACTCCCAGTGAGGTCAGGAAGCCTGAGGCGTCGAATGCGTGCGCCACCTCGAGTACACGCAACGCTTCTGAGTCCCCGCCCGGTAGATCGGTGACTTCAACGATCTCTCCCGGTCTTACCTTTGAATCACCAACGAGTTTGACCCAACCTCGAAATGCCGCACGCTCGGCCCGCGTACCAAGCGCTTTGGCCAACGCGTCGGCGGCGGCGCGGCTATGAAAGGCGCCAATCACGCGCGACGGCTTGCCGGAAGTTCCCACCGGATCGTGCAGCAACCAGTGCCACTTCTGTTGACCTGCTTCGCTACCGGCGCCATGCGGTGCAACCTCAGGCGCCTCTGCAGGCTTTCGGTTTGCAGCAATTTGCCATTCGATCACTTCGGCGCCGTGCCGGAATGTTCGCGTCGCCGTGCCGGAGCGGATGGGAACAAATCGCAGAGCACCGGAGGGGCTCGCGCCGACTTCCGCACCAGTCAATCCGGCAAGGTCTAGCAGATGTCCCCAAACACTGCGCCGCTGGTCCACGCTATATGCCTCGAGTTTTACACTTGCCTCGATCTCATCAACGTCAACTGCTGATGCCAGATCGCGGACGATGTCGGCAATCGACTGGCTGACGTACGTCTGCGAACGCCTGGCTTGACTCAAAGCTGACGTCGCGCTCAACCCTTCGATAACCACTGCTTCGCCAGTTCGCAGAACCGAAGTCACTTCACCGGCAAGCACGTCTTCTTCTGCGTCTTTAGTGCCCAGCGCGATCGCTAATGAAGCTCCCGGCTTTGCTTTCGCAAATTTTGAGACCGGCCACACGACAATTTCCGCCCAGTGATGCGCGCCATTGCGGAGCACGACGCGCAACCGCACGAGGCCCGCCTCAGACGCGCTCAAGTCGCGTCCGTCGATGGTGATGATGGCGGAAGGCCGGCCGGGTTTCATTGCTCCAGATCCTCGAGGCTAATGCCGTGACGTGCCATTTCCTGGTGTAAAAGCAGTCTGAGATGCGAAGCAAACTCAGTGCTTTCCAAGCCGCTAAAAGACTGTGCAGCCGCAAACGCAGCAAAGTCCGGCTCGCTTGGCGACCGAAATTCTTTTGCAGGCCCGCCGCCACTCTGAAACGTTCGTGCAGCCAGTCGCTGCAGTCCGGTTCGCGGAAAGTTTTGTTGTGAATGGGGCGGATCTCTTTGAAGAACTGACTCACGTTCACGCGAAACGGTTTCACTTGAAATGGTTTCTTCGCGGAGTGGCTGCTGCTGCCGCGCTGAGCGGACTCGTTCGACCGCCGCGCCGAGGACCTGTTCAAACAAGTCACTGCGCGGCGCCTGTTCACCGCCGACTTTTTTCTTGCCGGCAACTCTCGCCGCCTCGGCATCCAGAGATGCGCGTGCGGGAGCCTGGGGTATCGAAATGAGACTCGATTTTGAAGCCGCAGTTGCGTCTGAGGCCGCTGGGACTCGATCGAGTTGCCGGACATCATTGGCTGCGGTTTCGCGAGTTATCCCTGAAGGGTTGTTAAAAATCGAAGTTCGAATCCGGCGTTCAACTTCGCGAACGTGCCGACGCACCCTGTTATCAACTGAAGGAGCAGTCCCAAGCCGAGGGACCGATCCGCCTGGTCTTGAGTTGTCCGCAGCGGCCTCTTTGTGAGACTCGACAAGGCGAGCAATCGCGGAGAGTGTTTCGGTTTTTGTTTGCTGACTTACCGCCGGGTTGGTCGAAGTCGTCAGTCGCGCCAGTGTGGGTGCGTTTGCTAATGGAAACGACCGACTGGTTTGATCGCGGTGCGCGTCGCCGCCTGACGACGAAGAGTGTGGTTGATGAGTCGCTGCCGGTTCCGGGCGCCCGTTCGAATCGCGTTGGGCGTCGATCCGGGCGAGCGCTTCGTCAATCGGTGGTCCGAAAGCGCCAAACTCGATTAACGGCAGCACCGACTCCTCCGAATTAAGAATAGGTAATTCCAGAGTTGACTCCATTAGCGAATGCCAGGCGCTCTGAAGCGAGGACAGCTTGCGCATTGCGCGACCAGCGGCCGCCGCTTCGATCCACAACCTACTCAGCGCCGGATGAGGAGCAGCGTTCATAGTTGCACTCCCTCCCGGTCACCCCGCGCCAGCATCTCGAGGTACAACAGCACCTGGCCCAATGTCAGCCCCGAACATTGTTCCGGCGTCCAGCCGAATTCACGCGCCAGGATGAAGCAGGCACGCGTCAACGGCGCCCGGATCGCGTTTTCAAGATCATCGCCATCGAGAGCAAGTCCACTCACGGCGTTGACCTTGCCCAAAAGAAATTGAACCAGCCCCGCCGACAGAGCTCCCACTTGTTCCGTCGTAAGTTGTGGATTGACCAGCGCCTGCTGGACCATCAGCACGCTGGTCAGCACTTGCTGTTCTTTCGCAGCCGTCGTCACCCGCTGCACATCGCGCACCGTCAACGGACGCAGGACGACTTCACCCGCCATCGCGCCGTTCGACTCGCCGTCGGAATTGAGGAGCGCAGCGGGAATCTGCACATTATGAGTGGAGGAAGCTCCCGCGAGGAGATCTTCCGCGGATAAGGCTTTAGCCATCGACCCTCGGCTTTCGAAAAAAATCCTAAGCTCCAGCCTTGTCTTCAACCTTGACCCAGAGGGCACGGAAGCTCATCTTCTCCATCGCAAAATCATCTTCGGGCAGGTTGTAGGCCCACTCTTCCACCTTCACACCCATGACCGTCACCGTCGAAGTGACGCCCGGAAGCGATGGGTTCTCGAGCCGGACATTAAGGTTGAAAGACGGGCTCACGAAGCTGCCCGCCGGGCGGCTGTCGGCAGCATCACCCAGCATCAACTTCAAGAGCGCGCCGTTGATATAGGCGCGATCAATCGTCCCGTATACGTTCACGTTGCCGGGCCGCAATTCAGTGGGAAAACGTTGACCGAGTTCGTGAAAAGGCTGAACGTCGTTAGTCACCCGCACGGTTACGCCGGTGACCCTGCCAATCGGCGTAAGCGAATAAGCATCGTTGATCGCTTTAGCCTTGTCCCCTTCCGGTCCCGATTCGACGGCGAGGGAAATCGTGCCGTCTGAACCTCGATAAACTGTTGTCGCCATAGTTCCTCCAGAATGAAATGACCAGCGGTTATTCCAGGTTCATGATCACCTTGATGAAATCGATTGAGAACGTTGGCCGCAAGGTCATGGTTACCAGAGCCACGCCGACAATCTCCTGCGCGCGCGTGGCAGTGACTTCGAGCTGATAACTGATCAGCATCTCATCCACCACCATGCTGGCGAGGAATCCATCCAGAGTTGCTTTCAATGCCGAGCGAACTCTGGAATTGTTCAGCCGGCCGATGTAAGGATTGGAGCCGATGCGTACGCCCGCCTTGGCGTAATCGACGATGCGTCGCACTGAAATCTGTCGAAACGCACCAGTGTCGGTGGTGATGCCTTTCAGCACCCGGATTCCCAGGTTCCTTTGCAACACCAAAACTCGATTGCCCAGCAACTGCTTTTGCTCAGCGCGTGTGTAAAAGCGGGTCAGGTCGTCAGCCGCGACGTCTTTATTCGTCAGGCTGATGTGCGGTGCCAGGGTCGACAAGCGACCGGCGATGAGGCCGGCGGCATAAGGCGCCGTCAACTTCACGCTCTTGTTTGCTTCGCCCACCCGCGCGGCATCGTCAGCCACGATCCCCGGCGCCACCAAAATCAGGCGGGGACTACTTCCCTTACTGGAGTCGTTAGCCACCTTCGCCAGTTCGTCGCCTGAAGCTCCCAGCACGGCCATTCGCTCACGCCCGTCGTTCTCTGTTGCCTCGAGATGGCCGAGCACTGTTCCCGTAATCGCGTTGGCGTCAAGACCGCCCACCGCAACGATGTTCACGGGTTCGTTCGCCAGCAGAGCGAGCCCGCTAGCGATTTCTGTGGCGGTCGCGGTGACGCCGTCCGGCCCGCCCACATTCCCACCCGTGGCTGCGGTAATCGTTTTCGGAACTTTGAGCTTGTCGGCGTCAGCCAGCCCACTCGCACTTACTAACCGGCTGCCATCATTGATTGCCTGGGCCAACTCGTCGGCGTCGGCGCCAACGAAGCTCTCTTTCACGCGCTTGTAAACCAACTCCAGGGTCACCGGGCCGTCGGTGGGAGAGGTGAGCGTGGCCGCAATGTCGTTGGCCCACGTTCCTG
>DATNDF010000088.1 GCA_035607015.1 Candidatus Angelobacter sp.
CCAGATCCGCTGGCCGGGAGGAAAAACAACCACGACACCCCTCCCTCTCAACCCCAGGGAAATCACCCTCGATCCCACCGGCTCCATCCGGACCTCGCGCTGAACCAAATCCTGCCGAACCGGGCTTCGCCACATCAACGCCCGCGCTGCTGCAACAACTGAAGTCCCTCAATGTGTTGTTGCGCGGATTTGTTGCCCGGATCGAGCCGCAAAGTTTCCTGGAACTCGGCCAATGCGGCCGCGATTCTTCCCTCATGAGCGAAGGCAACCCCCAGGTTCAAATGCGCCAGGGCATACCGAGGATTCAACCGCACCACTTCACTGAATTGATCCTTCGCCCCGGGGATGTCGCCCCGCAGCGCCAGTTCGACCCCCAGCAAATACCGCGCTTCCCAGTAGCCCGGTCGCAACCGCACCGCCTCGCGGAGACTTTTCAGCGCCTCCTCCCGTCGGCCCCGCGCCGCCTGCACGTCCGCAATCTGATAATGCGTCGTTGCGTTGGCCGGTTGCTGGCGCAACGCATTCTGGTAGCACGCCAGCGCCTCGGCAAACTTTCCCTGCTTGAAGAGAGCCCTGCCCAGCTCGTCGAGGCCTTCGACAAAGTCGGGCCGCATGGTCACGGCACGGGACAGAAGAATCGACGCATCCTGAAATTTACCCTGCCGGCCCCGGAGTTTGCCCAGACGGAAAAACGGCATGAAGTGATGCGGCAACAATTCGCACGCGCGTTGCCATTCAACGCCCGCTTCCGTCTGCCGGCCGGTCATCTCCAGGAATTCGGCGAATTTTTCGTGGATCAGATAATCATCCGGTCTGTCGGCCAAAGCAGCACGATAGACATCCTTAGCTATTGCGAACGATTCCGGCGTCATTCGGGATTTCAGCTCCAACAGCTTTTCCGAGTAAATTCTTGTGCGAAGCAAGTAGGCCAACTGGTTTGTGAATGGAGCGTCCGAGACTCGCGCCAGAATGCTTTGATACACCTGGAACCGGTTCCAGTCCGTCAGCGCCAGTCGACGATCACAAAGTTCAATGGAAGCCCATTCGCCCGAGGTATTATGGTCGGTGATCGTCCGCGGGAGGATCGGCGCAATTTCTTTCGCCATGGCGCGCGCGAGCAAATAATTGCCTTCAAAGTTCAAATGCACGTGCTCAAAAAACAATTCATTCCCGGGTATCCCTTGAGGAGCCTGGGCCGAGAGCGCTCCCACTCCATCGAATAACTGCACGCCCCGGGCGCTGTGTTCAACACCCGCCTGTTTGATGATTGCGTTCAACTTCGAGTCGGCGCGAAAAGGAAGACAGTCCAGATCCCGGGACCGCTCAAAACAGGCCCGCGCCTGGTCTGAATTTGTGAGCGCAAGGTAGCAATGGCCCAATCGAAACTGGAGTTCGGCAAATGTGTGATCGATCCGCGCCGCCTCCGAATACTTGGCGATAGCCTCTGAAAACTCGCCCAGAGATTCGAAGGACTTCCCTTGCGAATAAAACTGTCCCCATGTTTGCCGTCGTTCTTCATTCAAATCGGACGCACTGAGCGAAGCGAATGGTCCGCAGTCTTTAAGGTTACCAGCGGCAGTGCTGAGGATGACCTTCAGCCCCGCATCTTCGCCGGCGCGCAGAATGTCATCGAGGTTACGTTTGAAATTCTGGTACACTCGTCGTCTTCTCGCGTCGTCAGGGCGAATTTGGTGGTCCATGAACATCCTCATGCCCTGCCAACGGTCCGGCGAAGATGCCCGCGAACCCAGCTGGCTGAGGAACGCGTCGAGCATCTGTCCAACCCTGGTCGTTTTTAGCGCGAGAGACGCGCGGATCAGGTCCAATCGCGGCGCCCGTGAACCAAAGACAGCGCCTGCGCCGAACGGCCCCATCATTTCATTGTTGCCCATGTAGATGACCCACAAGTCTCCCTGATGGCGCGCGCACTCGCGGGCAATAGGCAGGATCGCGTGTGAGTTTATCGCCGTCATCGCCACGCAAATAACATCAAACCGTGTGCCCGGATATCGCTCACGCAGCAGAACTTCCAGGTAACGACCGAAGCCGTAAGCGGGCTCCGGATCACCGAGCGCCGCGGATTCGCCGAGTAAAAAAATGCGGTAGGAATTCACCGGCTTATCGGCCGGCATCACGATGGGTGCCGGACTCCTGGCCAGTGCCGGCGGAAAAAACCGGAGGCCGAACTTGGCGTTTTCAACAAGGACAGTCCGTTCATTGATATTGGTCTCGAGGAAAAAAGTAGTGGGATAACCGTAGCCAGCGATGCGCAACGTTACTTCCAACAACAGGACGCCAACCAAAGGACTCAACACCATCGCAACGAGACGGAACAGCAGCCGGCGGCGCGGGGAGCGCGGCCTTTCGGGGTTTTGTCCGGCAGAGTTTTTTCTCGGCGAACGGTGTTTCCTGGGCTTGGGCACTCGCTGGTAAGCTAGCAAAGCTCCGCTTCGAAAAAAACAAAATTCAAGCCCCGTGAGTGCGGCCATTCGATGCTCAGTTTCGCGGCGGGTGGCAGCAAGCACAGTGTTTCGTTTGTCTTTGCCTCACCGAGAGCCGGAAGGTAAACTCAAGTCAAACATGTGGCAGCTTTGCAAAGAATTCCTGTCGTTTCTGAAGCAGGAAAAAAAATGGTGGCTGATTCCTCTGGTTGTCATTCTCCTGCTTCTCGCGGCAATAATCGTTTTTAGCGGCAGTTCGGTTCTGGCGCCGTTCATGTATCCGTTTATGTGACATTCGCCCATGCGGCACATTCTGGGCATCTCGGCATATTATCATGACGCCGCGGCCGCGTTGCTGCGGGAGGGGAACATCATCGCCGCAGCCCAGGAAGAGAGGTTCTCCCGGAGAAAAAACGATGAACGTTTCCCGCGACACGCCGTTGATTACTGTTTGCGCAAGGGCGGGATTCAGGCGGGCGATCTTGACGCAGTTGTGTTCTATGACAAACCGATAATCAAATTCGCCCGCTTGCTGGAAACTTGTCTCGCGACAGCGCCACGCGGATTCGTGGCGTTTCTTCGAGCACTACCTTCATGGTTGAGCGACAAACTGAATCTCCGCGCCACGATTCGCGAAGAGTTACCTGGCCTGAGCGGCAAATGTGAGATTCTCTTCACGCAACACCATCAGGCACACGCGGCGAGCGCTTTTTATCCGTCGCCATTCAACGAAGCTGCCATTCTCACCGTGGATGGTGTGGGCGAGTATGCGACGACCACAATCGGCAAGGGATGCGGCGACCGTTTGGAGATGTTGAAGGAAATACGGTTTCCGCATTCTCTGGGTTTGCTTTTCTCCGCTTTTACCGCCTACTGCGGTTTCCGGGTCAATTCCGGCGAGTATAAGTTGATGGGGTTGGCGCCCTACGGAGAACCGAGATTCGTTCAGACCATTTACGAGAACCTGGTCGATTTGAAACCCGACGGCTCCTTTTGGTTGAACCTTGAGTATTTTGACTTCCTGGGTGGCATGCGCATGACAAACAAGGCATTTCATCGACTGTTCGGGGGGCCGCCGCGGGAACCCGAGGCTCCCTTGGATGAGCGCCACATGGACGTGGCACGGTCAATTCAAACAGTCCTGGAAGAGATCATGCTGCGCCTTGCGCGTCACGCCCGGTGCATCACGGATCAAAAGAACCTTTGCCTCGCTGGCGGCGTCGCCCTCAACTGCGTCGCAAACGGAAAAATACTACGGGAAAAAATTTTCCAACGCATGTGGATTCAACCCGCAGCCGGTGATGCAGGGGGTGCCGTGGGTGCAGCCCTGGCGGTGTGGCACGGGCAGAACAGTGCCGGCGCCGCAGAACCAAAACTTGGAGCGAGCGATGGGATGCGCGGGGCGTTGCTCGGCCCGGAATACTCTGACAAGGAAATCGAAACTGTGCTCCGCTCGCGTCAGGCAGTTTACGAGAGACTGGATGACGAAACCTTGTTTGATCGGACGGTTGATCTCCTTCAACAGGAAAAGGTCGTCGGGTGGTTTCAGGGGCGAATGGAATTCGGGCCGCGCGCATTGGGCAATCGTTCCATATTGGGCGACGCGCGATCACCTCGAATTCAATCCACAATGAACTTGAAAATCAAGTTTCGTGAATCATTCCGGCCTTTTGCCCCTGTGGTTCGACGTGAACGTGTATCCGACTACTTCGAGTTGGACGTCGAATCGCCTTACATGCTCGTGGTCGCTCCCGTAAAGAAGGAACTGCGCCGTCCGACAACAGCCACCGCCAGAGGTATCGATCGGGTGAACCAGTTGCGGTCCTGTATCCCCGCGGTGACACATGTGGACTATTCGGCAAGGATTCAGACCGTCTCGTACGATCAAAATCCGCGTCTGTACGGCCTGTTGGAGCGGTTCGAGCAAACCACGGGTTGCGGCGTATTGGTGAACACCTCGTTTAACGTGCGCGGTGAACCTATTGTCTGTTCACCGGACGATGCCTACCGGTGCTTCGTCCGGACCGAAATGGATTGTCTCGTCATAGGCAATTACGTCCTGGATCGCGCAAAGCAGCCGCCTCGAAGCGCTACAGCGGACTTCAAACCAACGCCCGGTTGAGCTATGAGCCTGAGGTTGAAAGAGGATCCGAAGGAGTGGATGAAATTCACCGGAGCCTCGATTGTAGCGTTGGGGGTGCTGACGGTGCTGCTCCGGACGCGCCATGTCATATCGCATGTTGGAATGACATCGATCCTGACGTCGTTGACCGCGGCGCTGTTCATTTGCCTTTTCCGGCCAAGGTGGTTTCGACTTTTTTACCGCGTCGGTATGATCGCCGGCTCTCGCGCGGGCCGGGTTGTCGGGATCATCCTGTTGACTCTCTTTTTTTGGTTTGTATTGACCCCTCTTGGTGTGCTGCTAAGGCTGTCCGGCAGAGACCTGTTGATGCTCAGGAAAGGGCCAGTGGCGACATATTGGAGTACGGCCAAATCAAGCGCTGGTTTTAATCGTCAATTCTGAATGTGTTTTTGACTACCCCGCTCTCCTTATACAAAGCCAACGAATGAACGCGACGGTTGCGATGTCTGGTAACGGCCAACGTGTCCTTTGTATCACCCCGAAACGGGGCGTTGCTTCCAATCAGGGTGTATGAAGGGGCGCTGGCAATTCCTCCTGTTTGCCGCGGTGTCGTTGTTCAGTGCAAAAGCCGAAGATTGGCAGGTTGGAGTTGGCTATCGCTACGCGCAACTCCCCGTGCATCAAACGAGCAGGGTCGGATTCACTCTCCAGCCTTTAGAAACTACAGGAATCGCTTTCACGAATTCTCTTTCAGAACAACGCCATCTGACCAATCAGATTCTGCTGAACGGCTCGGGGGTGGCGGCGGGTGATGTGGACGGGGATGGCAGGTGTGATCTGTTCTTCTGCCATCTGGGCGGTCCGAGCGCACT
>DATNDF010000089.1 GCA_035607015.1 Candidatus Angelobacter sp.
CATGCGATTGAACGAGGTGCCCCGAATCCGGGAGTACGCCATCATCGCCATCCATGACGCTGAGGATGTTGTCCACCCGCTCGCGCTGAAGGTGTACAATTATTTTGTCCCGGGCGATTATGACATGGCGCAACTGCCGGTGTTCGCGCTGGAACTGCCGGTCTGGAGATACTGGGCTGGGAACACGTATATCGACGATTTTGCGGAGTTGCACACGAAGGACCTGTTCATCCGGCAGAGCATTGGAGGCATCGTGCCGTCGGCGGGGGTTGGAACCGCCTTTTCCAGGAACACGCTGGAGCACCTGTCCGCGGCCAATGAAGGCGATCCGTTCCTGATCGGCAACCTGACGGAAGATTACGAGATCGGCATTCGGGTCAAACGCGCGGGTTTTCGCACGGGCGTGGTCAATTACCCGGTTGACCGCATCATCCGCCGCAAGCAGCGCGACGGTTCGCTCGGACCGCCTCAAACCGTCACCGAAATCGTGGCGATTCGAGAGACATTCCCGCGCACGTTCATGGCCGCCGCCCGCCAGCGGTCGCGCTGGATACTGGGCATTTCCTTCCAGACCTGGGAACAGACCGGATGGGCAGGCACACTGCCGATGCGATACACACTGCTGCGGGACCGGCGCGCCCCGCTGACGCACTTCATCAACATGATCGGCTATCTCGTGCTCGCGGTTATCTTGCTGCAATGGCTGTTCCGGCAAACGCCCTACGCCGCGCAATTTTATGTGCGGCCCCTCTTATTGCCGGACTCGCTCCTGTGGAAGATTGCCATCGTGGACACATGGCTGCTCGCGTATCGCGGGGTGCAAAAGGTCATCAGCGTCTATACCATTTATAATCTGAAACAGGCGGTCTTCTCGCTCCCGCGGGTCGTTATCGGCAACATCATCAATTTTTTCGCCACCGTCCGCGCCGCCAAAACCTATCTTGCGTACAAAATGTTCGGCAGACCTTTCGTCTGGCACAAGACGGCGCACGTTTTTCCGGGCGAAGCAGAGCTGAGCGAATACAGGAAAACGATCGAAGACCTGCTTGTCGAAGAGGGCCTGGCCACGCGCGAACAAATATTCCAGGCGTTGAAGATGGGAAAGTCCGGTTCTGCGCCGCTCTGCCTGTTACGCCTCGGCCTGATCAACGAAGAACAATTCACCGAAGTCTGGGCAAAACACTCCGGCCTGGACGTTCAGTTCGTCAATCCGTTCAACATTCCAGACGGCTTGTTGCGGCGTTTTTCCGAAGAACAATCCCTCCGGACAGAAGCGATTGGAGTTGCTGGGAACGACGGCCGGACGCGCATGGCGTTTCGTGAGCCGCCTACGTCCGAACAACTTGAACGGCTGGCGCGCGAGCTGGGCACGAACATAAAGCCGGTGCTGGCCCGCCCCTCGAGCATCGCGTTCGCCCGCAATCGCGCCTATCCAAGACTGGTTCTGCCCGCGTCGCCGATTCTCGCCTGCTCACAAATGTTCCAGCAGGCGGCCGCCGTGGAGGCTGGCGTCTTGCTCGAGGCATTGAGCAGCCAGCACGCCGCCCATCGCAGCCTGCCGGACATGATGGTGGACATGGGGATGCTTACCGAAACTCAGGCCCGCCGTGTCTGGGCCGAGAGCCTCGGCTGTCTGCCTTCCGAGCCGGCTGGAATGACACTCAATCAGGATCTCTACCGGAAGGTCGGGCCGGTCTTCTGGTGGCTGCACCGGTTGCTGCCCGTGGGCGAGCATACGATTTGCGCGGGCGCCACACCGCACCCGGATATGATCGAGTGGTTGACGACGAAGATCTGGGTGCGGCCCGAGCTGGTCGCCGATCTGCCCAACAGGATTGAACTGGCGGCTCGGCGGCTCGGCGTGGAAATTGACCCGGACCAGGTGTTTTACGACCACTTGCTGGCAAAGGGTATTTTGCGCAAAGAGGATTTGCCTGATCTTGCCACGTTGCGGTCCATTGTCGCCGAACCCCTGTCCAGCTGGCTCCTGCTGCAAAAGCTCCTTACCGAAGAACAGTTGCACCAGATTTTTCTGGAAATCGCGCAGTTGCCCGCGGTGACGGGATGGAAACCGGAGGAGGTCGGCCGCCTGCTGCCGGCTCTTCCACCGGGTTTCCCGGCGGAAACCGGCTGCTATTGTCTGGAAGCGTCGGAACGCGGCGTTCGCATCGGGCTGGCACAGTTGCCGTCCGTGCAAACACTCCGTGAGATTCACGACCGTTTGGCGGGCTATCCGATCCTCTTCCACGCGCTGACCTACGTGGACGCGGTCAAACTCCGACATCTGGCATCGAAGGACTGAAGAACCCCGTATTTGCGCGACCCATTGAAAATCTCAAAGGCGGCCGCAGGCTTTGCGCCTTTCAACTCATCACTGACTTGCCGGCCCGAGTCCGGCATTCCGCTTTACAGGCACTGCGGGGAAACCTACGCTGCCTGTCACGGAACTCATGCCTGTGAATGTATGAGCAGTCGGCGCAACGACCACTCAACTGAAGTTGGCCTTCTATGCGCCATCTGATCGTCCTGCTGCTCGTCACCTTCTTTGCCACGTGTCGCGGCTTCTCCGGTCAGATTCGCGTGACGACCTGGAAACTTTCTGTTCCGTCGAATAACTCGCGGGGCGACTCATCAATCGAGGCCGAGGAAAAGCCGCTTCGAGATGCTGCGGCGACGTTGAGGAGGCTCGATCCCGATGTGGTCCTCTTGCAGGGTGTGCGCGACGCCCGGTCCTGCAATCGGCTCGCTGAACTCTTGAGACCGGTGCGGTATTACGTGCTTGTGTGTTCCGCGTTTCCGAGCGCGGCCACAGGCGGCGTTTCACGGGAACAAGTCGCCATTCTGTCCAAGCGGGCCGCGTTTGGCGCATGGGCCGAGAGTTGGAGGAAGGAGGGAACCGTCGAACCGCCAGGAGGCTTCGCGTTCGCAGCCATACGGTTTGACGAGGTGGACGTCGGTTTCTACGCAGTGCAGATGAAGGACAACCAGACTCGCGGCAACATCGAACGCGAAACACAGTTGAATATCCTGAAGCGTGAACTGTCGGCCCGGCAACTTGTGCGCCACGTGGCCGCGGTGGACGGCAAGATAACAAATCCGGAGAGGGCCTTCGTCATCGGCGGCGATTTCAACACCAACCCGGACCAGGACCTCTTTGTGACGGAGAGCACTTTTCAATCTCTCAAAGACGCGGGGTTCACCAATCTCTTTCAGAACATTCCGCTG
>DATNDF010000090.1 GCA_035607015.1 Candidatus Angelobacter sp.
GGACAGCGTGGTGACAGCCAGCAAAGTGTCCGTGTCACTCAGACCGGGCTTGCGCTGCATTGAACTGAGAAAATTTACAACGGCCCGATGCGGAATTTGCACCCCTTTGGGTTTGCCCGTGGAGCCCGACGTGTAAATCACGTAAGCGAGGTTCCCCGGATTGACCACCACGTCCGGTTTTTCCCGGTTTTCACGTGCGATGGATTTGCATTCACTGTCCAGGCAAAGGTACCGCGCTTTGCCCTTGGGCAGGGCGTCGCGCAGGGAGCGCTGCGTCACCACCACTGTCACCTTTGAATCCTCAAGCATGAACGCGAGTCGCTCGCCCGGGTAGCTCGGGTCGATCGGCACATAGGCGCCCCCAGCCTTGAGAACGCCGAGCACACCTGCGACCATGCTCGGCGAGCGGTCCAGACAGACACCGACGAGCGTTTCCGGTCGCACGCCGAGTCTGCGCAGGTGGCATGCGACCTGGTTTGCGCCATTGTCCAGCTCGCGGTAAGTCATCCGCTGCTCCCCGAAGACGACGGCCACGGCGTCCGGCGTTCGGGCCACCTGCGCCTCGATCATCTCGTGTAGGGTCTTCTCGGCCGGGTAATCCGCCCGTGTCCGGTTCTCTTCAACGAGCAATTGATTTCGTTCGATTGAGGTCAGTAACGGCAATTCCGAAAGCCGCCCGTTCGGGTCTGCAACGACGCCCTCAAGCAGCACTTTGAAATGCGCCAGCATCCGCTCGATAGTGGATGCATCGAAGAGATCGGTGTTATATTCCACCCGCGCCGTCAGGCGTTCGGCACCTTCGGTCATGTAAACCGTCAGGTCGAATTTCGCAGTTCCGCTGTCGAGTTCCAGTTGCGCAAGCTTCAATCCCGGCCAATTCACGGATTCAAGCGGCGCGCGCTCGAGCGCGAACATCACCTGGAAAAGCGGCGGACGGCTCAGACTGCGGTCCGGCTGCAGTTCCTCGACCAGCCTCTCAAAAGGGACGTCTTCGTTCGCATAGGCGTTGATCGCCGTTTCGCGTGTGTGACCGAGCAGCTCGCGGAAGGTCGGATTCCCGGAAAGATCGCCCCGCATCACCAGCGTATTGATGAACAGACCGATGACCGCTTCCGTTTCAGTCAGGCTTCTACCAGCGACCGGTGAGCCGACAAGGATGTCCGTCTGTCCGGTGTAGCGGTGAAGCAGGGTTTGGAACGCGGCCAGCAGCGTCATGAACAGCGTCGCGCTCTCATTCCGGCTCAATTCCTGAAGCGCGTTGCGCAAATTTACCGGCAGGGCGAGAGACGAAACAGCCCCGCGATAGGTCTGCACCGCGGCGCGTGGACGGTCGACCGGCAGTTCCAGCGTCGGGAGACCTCCACTCAAGCGTCTTTTCCACCACGCCAGTTCCTTTTCGAGTGATTTGGCCTGCTCGCGCTGCCAGACCGCGAAATCCGCGTATTGGATGGGAAGGTCGGGCAATGCCGGTTCCTTTTCCAGGCGAAGGCGCTCATAAATCGCGGCCAGCTCACGGAAGAAAAGCGTGAGCGACCACCCGTCGAAAATGATGTGGTGGGCTGTGAGGACGAAAATGTGTTCGGTGGCGGAGAGGCGCAGAAGGTTTGTCCGCAGCAATGGCAGGCGGGTCAAATCGAACGGGCGTTGCGCTTCCTCACGCGCGGCGCGGCGCGCCTCCCGCTCACGATCCGGCTCCGGCAGCAAACCCAGGTCGGCAATCACCAGTTGCAGTTGCATCGAAGTGGCGACGATTTGAACGGGCTGGCCCTCTCGCAAATCGAAGCGCGTTCGCAAAATCTCATGCCTTTGGACGATGTGATTCAGCGCCCGTTCCAGCACCGGGATGTCGAGCGGCCCGTTGATGCGCACGGCGACCGGGCTGTTGTAAAGCGGCGTGCCTGGGTGGAATTGTTCGAGAAACCAGAGCCGCTGTTGGCCCGGGGAAACCGGAAACGCGAAGACTTCCGAGGGTGAATCCACCCCGACCTTCTGTTTGACTGCCATGGGCGGGTATGTTTCCGTCGTCGTCATCAGTGCCTCAGTTTTGTTTCATCAATTCCGCATTGGCTCCGGGTGACGGCCGGTTCACCCGGTAAGCCTCCCTCGAAACCCGGGCGATGCCGGGGTCGCGTCGAGGCGTGCTTCTGGCGATCGTTCGCTCGATTTCCCTGGCCAGCTCGGCGACGGTCGGCTTCTCAAACAGGCTGCGAATGGACATGTGCAGGTTGAAAGACTCTTTGAGCCGCGACACAGCCTGCGCGGCGAGGAGCGAGTGTCCTCCCAGTTCGAAAAAATTGTCATGCGCCCCCACCCGTGGGCAGCCAAGAACTTCGGACCAGATCCTGGCGATGTTTTCCTCGACATGATTGCGCGGTGCCGTGAACAGCCTGCTGGCGCGGTAATTTGAGTCGTCGGGCGCGGGGAGCGCGGAACGGTCCACCTTGCCGTTCGGCGTCAATGGCCAGGCGCCGCAGGCGACGAACGCCGACGGCACCATGTAGTCGGGAAGCGTGGCGCGCAGAAACCCGGAGAGTTCTGCGAATGCCGGCCCCGGCGGGTGTCGGGGGATAATGTAAGCCACGAGTTGCTTCCGGCCGGGATCGGTTTCGCGCGCCACCACCAGGCTTTCGCGCACCGCCGGATGCTGGTTCAGCTTCGTTTCGATTTCGCCCGGCTCGATACGATGGCCGCGAATCTTCACCTGATGATCAATGCGCCCCAGGAATTCCAGGTTTCCGTCGGGCAACCAGCGGACGAGGTCTCCCGTTTTGTAAAGGCGCGCGCCGGGCTGGTTGTTGAAGGGATGCGTGATGAATTTCTCCAGCGTGAGCAGGGGATTGTTTCGGTAACCGCGCGCCAGTCCGTCACCACCCACGAAAAGCTGGCCCGGGACGCCGACCGGGACCGGGCGCAGGAGCCGGTCGAGCACGAACACTTCCACGTTGGCAATCGGGCGCCCAATGGGCGGCGTGGTATTCGATCCGTCGCCCGCAGGAGCAACGGGAGCGCAGGTCGAGACCACCGTGTTTTCTGTGGGCCCATAGTGGTTGACCAGTTGAAAAGGAAGACCGGCTGCGGGGCGATTGTTCAGTTTGTCGCCGCCGGTCAACATCACGCGTAACTTCGCGCCTCGAGGCCAGGGCAATGTGAGCGCTGCCTCGGCCAGCGGTGTCGGCAGAAAACTGATTGTGATTTTTTCCTCGCCGAGCCATTGAACCAGCGCGGCTGCGGATGCGCGCGTGTCGTCGTCCACAATATGAATGCTCGCGCCGGCGGTCAGGTAGGGCCAGAGCTCCCACACGGAGGCGTCGAAGGAGAATCCCGCCAATTGCGTCGCCCGGTCCGCGGGTGTCACGCTATATGCCTGTTGATGCCACGTCAGCAGGTTGACGAGCCCGCGGTGAGAAAGCTCGACGGCCTTCGGCGTGCCGGTGGAACCGGAAGTGTAGATGACGTAGGCGAGGTTGCGGGAGGAGACATGCACACGCCACGAATCGTCTGTTACCGGACGATCCTCCTCCGGGGTGCGCGCGTCGAGGAGAAGGACTTTGCAGTTCGAAATCTTAAACTCGAAATGGCTTTGCAATGCGGTTTGGGTCAGCAACACGGGCGCCCGGGAATCTTCCAACATGAAGGCGAGCCGATCCCTCGGATAACCGGGATCCAGCGGCACGTAAGCAGCCCCCGCTTTCAAAATCCCCATCAGCCCGGCGACCATTTCCACCGAGCGCCGGGCGCAGATACCCACCGGCGTGTCCGGTTCGAGATGAAGAGAGCGCAGATGGCGCGCCACCCCATTGGCATGGTTGTCGAGTTCCCGATAGCTGACTTCCTCCTTACCATGGACCAAAGCGACTGCATTGGGTGTGCGCTCCACCTGCGCCTCAAAGAGTTCGTGAACACATTCGTCGCGCGGATAATCTGCCCGGGTCGCGTTCCATTCGACCAACAGCTGGTGCTGCTCCGCATCCGTCAGCAGGGGCAGATCGCCGACCCGTTGTGACATATCCTCGACCATTGCCCGCACGACGGTCTGGAAATGGCCGAGCATTCGCGCGATGTCCGCTTCCTCGAATCGGCTTTCGTCAAAACCGATTTTCAGCTTCATCTCCACGCCGCCATAAACGTCCATCCAAAGGGGGAAGTTCGGTTGATTGTGAATCGAGAATTCCCGTCTCGACCATCGACCGTTTTGCGCGCGCAGGACGGCATCCCAGGAGGGATCCTGAAAGCTGATAATGCTTTCGAACAGCGGCTGGCCCCTCGGGACGCCGCTCCAGCGCTGGATTTCCACGAGCGGCGTGTGCTCGTGAGCGCGCATGGCCAGGCTTTGGGCACGCAGCTCGTTCAGCAAATCCAGGACGCGCAATTGATCAGGCACGCGCACCCGGATCGGCAGCGTGTTGATAAAGAGTCCGACCATGGATTCCGCGCCCCCAACGGACGAGCGCCGGCAGGCGCGGACAGCGCCGAACAAGATGTCTTCTTCGCCGCTGTAACGGCTCAACAAAACCGCCCAGGCCCCTTGAAGCAGCGTATTGACGGTCACCTTCTGATCCTTCGCAATGGAGCGCAGCCGGGTGGCCTCCGCCGCGGAGAGACTGGTTTCTTTAAGGGAATGTCCTGCGTGCTGGCCGTGTCGTTTTTTCGAGGCCGTTGCGATAATCAGCGGAGTCGGAGTGACAAATCCGTTCAGTTGTTTTTTCCAGAACGACTCTGCCGCCGTGCAATTATGGCCGCTCAACCATTCGATGTAGTCCCGATAAGGGCGGGGTGATGGCAGCTCCAGGTCGCGTCCTTCGCACAGGGCCTCGTAAATGTTGAAAACCTCATTCAGCACGGTGACGAGCGAGCGTCCGTCAATCAGGAGATGGTGAAACGTCCAGGCAAGAACGTGTTTTGCTTCGCCGACGCGGAAAAGCGCCAGCCGCATCAACGGCGGGAGGCTCACCTCAAAACCGCGTCGGCGTTCGGCTCGCAAGAAAGCGTCGAGGCGGACTCGCTGGTCATTTTCCGGCAGGCCACTCCAGTCTTTTTCATCCATCTGAAGGCGCACGCGGCGATGCACGTATTGTTGGGGTTGGTGGCCGGTCCAGGCGAAGCCCGTCCGCAAGACCGCGTGCCTTTCCACGACCCGTCCCCACGCCCGGCGGAGGACCGGAGCATCCAACTCCTCCGCCAGCGTGCAAACGACCTGCTCGACGTCCACACCGGAGTGGGGCGCGGACAATCCGTGGAACAACATCCCTTGCTGCATCGGCGACAGCGGATAGCTGTCTTCGATGTTGTTCGTTTCCTCAACGATCGCGGTTTGTCTTGGGCGCGCCATATCGCCGGCAACGGTAGCAGCCCGGGTGAACCGGCTTAAAGTGGGTGAAGCCCTGAAACGTCGATGGGCAATTCACCCCAATACGTTTGGCACCGGGCAACGTTACGGCGTGAGACTTGCGGGGTACTACCCATTACATTTTTTGTTCAAGTTTCGTTTCCTTGTCCCGTGGTTGCCATTCAACATCGTGACACGGCGTCGGCTTTCGAATCCGCCGCTGCTTCGCGCGCGCGACCGGCGGACGCTCGCATGGGGCTGCACTGCGCCCCACCCATTGCCATTTTGGGCGTGCCGTTCGACCACATCAACATGGCCGGTGCTGTGGAACGAATTGAGCAAATGGTGGCATCGCGAGAACCTCACTATGTGGTGACCGCCAACGCAGACTTTGTCGCGCAAGCGCGGCAGGATGTGGAACTTCGCCGTATTTTGGTGAACGCGGACCTGGTCCTGTGCGACGGCACGCCGCTGGTCTGGGCCTCGCGCCTGTTGGGAAATCCACTGCCCGGGCGCGTGGCCGGCTCGGACCTCACGCCTTTGCTGATGAAGCGCGCGGCCGAGAAAAACCACCGCCTTTTCCTGCTGGGCGCTTCGCCCGAAGCGAACGAACAGGCTGTTGCCCGCTTGAGACGGCAGCATCCCGGGTTGAACATTGTCGGGAATTATTCGCCTCCGTTCAAGCCGCTGCTCGAAATGGACCATGATGAAATTCAGAGGCGTGTTCAGGCTGCGAAACCGGATCTTCTGTTCGTATCCTTTGGATGTCCCAAGCAGGAAAAATGGATCGCCATGCACTATCGGGCGCTGGGTGTGCCGGTGACCATTGGCGTGGGTGCGACCATTGATTTTCTGGCCGGCCGCATGAAACGCGCGCCGCAATGGATGCAGCGCGCCGGTCTGGAGTGGGTTTTCCGCCTGCTCCAGGAGCCGCGCCG
Source organism: Candidatus Angelobacter sp. (assembly GCA_035607015.1). Lineage (NCBI taxonomy): Bacteria > Pseudomonadati > Acidobacteriota > Terriglobia > Candidatus Angelobacter > Candidatus Angelobacter sp. Next base: position 6,265 of record DATNDF010000090.1, read on the forward strand.
CTTGTTCAAACGATACGCAAACGATTTCCGGCATTTCGGCGCGGCCATCGTTACGCAGTGCTGGCAGACGAGGTGGCGTCCCTGTGCCATGAAGCGGGTTCGTCCGAGTTGCGCAACCGTTGTTGAGACGGCATGGCAGCGCATCCGCGTTTCGGAACGATTCGACGTTCATTCGATCAGGCGCGATTCCATCTGGAGCCGGATTCCTTCCGACAACCGTCACTGTCTGGTGGAGCTGAGCTGTACGCGTTTTATAGACGGCACCGGGGTAGGCCTCCTTGTCCATCTGCACAAGCGTCTCGTGCGCGACGGCAGGCATCTGATTCTCCTCTCACCCAGCGCGCCCGTCCGGCGATTGTTGAAGTTGATGCGATTGGAGGATTGTTTCGAAATCGTGTCCGATGCCGTCGAAGCGCGTGCGATCATTGAAAGGCGCGGCTTGGAACGTACAACACACGTTGTCGTCAACAGGGAGACGCGCCCCCTGGCGTGGCGGGGAGAAATAACCGCGTTGAACGTAGAGCCGGTTTGGGAAGCCACCCGGGCGCAGATCGAGCGTCTGGGTCAGGCACAACGCAGATTATCCATCGACATCTCGGAAGTGCGTTTCATCGACAGCGCCGGGCTGGGTGTCATGGTCCGGGCAAATAAATTCGCGCGGCAACGTGACTGTGAACTCCGGTTTGCCGGCATACAGCCGGGTGTGCGGAATGTCCTGCGACTGTCCCGGCTTGAGTTGGTTCTGGCACACGACGCGGCATGAAATGAAAATCGGCGTTTCGACCTCGGTCGTTCAGCGCGGCCGCAGCGGGGTGGCGCAATATGTCTTTTCCATGCTGCGCGCCCTGTTGCCGCACGCGGACCGGCATCAGTTCACGGTTTTTGCGCTCGAAGAGGATCTACCGCTGTTCGCGTTCGCGGCGGGGAAAATGAAAATCGTCTCCGTGGCTGAACAGTACCGGCCGCCGGTAAAGGACATTCTGTGGCACCAGACCGTTTTGCCACGGCTCGCGCGGGCATACCGGCTTGATGTGCTGCATGTGCCGAGTTACCGGAGGATGCTCTGGCCGCGGCCCTGCGCGCTGGTCGGGACGATCCATGATCTGGCGCCGTTTCATCTGCCCGGCAAGTATGACTGGAAAAGAATGTTTTACGGCCGTGTTATCGCGCGGCGGCTCGCACGAAGACAGGACGAAGTCATCGCCGTCAGCCAGAGCACAGGTCGCGACATTGTCGAATTCTTCCAACTTCCCACGGGCCGTGTGACGGTGATTTACAACGGGCTGGATCACGCGCGCTTTCGACCCGGCCCGCAGGCTGACGCCAGGGCGCTGGTTGCCGCGCGCCACGGATTGCGCGCGCCGTTTTTTCTTTATGTGGCGCGCCTCGAACACCCCGCCAAAAACCACGTGCACCTGATCGAGGCTTTCAACCGGTTCAAAAACGAAACCGGGTCCGACTGGCAACTCGTTCTGGGCGGCAGTGACTGGCACGGCGCGGAAGTGATTCACGCGTTCATCCGGCAATCGAAGTTCAAAAAGGACATTCACTGCCCTGGTTTCGTGCCCGACCCTGATCTGGCTGACTGGTATCGCGCAGCAGACGTGTTCATTTACCCTTCATTGTTCGAGGGATTTGGATTGCCGCCGATTGAAGCGATGGCGTGTGGTTGTCCGGTCATCAGTTCGACACGGGGGTCGCTCCGGGAGGTCGTCGGCGAGGCGGCGGCAACGGTGAATCCGGAGGACACAGCGTCGCTCCAACGGCAGATGGTTTGCCTCGCGACCGATGCCTCCTCGCGCGAGATCCTTCGCGACTCCGGATTAAAACGGGCGCAATGCTTCAATTGGAATAAAACCGCTGACGCCACGCTGAACGTCTATTCGCGCGCGGCGAGCGGAGGACGCAGTCGTCCGCATTCCCTTTGAGGTCCGCCTTCGGATGGGTTTTCTTTCAGCGCGCTTCTCCGGTGTCTGCCCCCGCGCATTTCCGGGTTTCACCCGGCTATGAAATCCCGGCGCGTTTTCCGATGATTACGGGCGAGTCGCTTACAACCTGGGTTGAAAGCGGCGGTTACAACTCGAATGAAAATGCGGCGTCCGGAAAAGGGATGCCGTGTACTGACAACAAGGCTGCCGCCGGATGTTTGCGCGCCTCGCCAACAAAGGACAGATCATGAACAGACATTACGCATCGGGCGTCGCAGTTGCGAAAATCGCAAAGGATAAACCGTTTTCCGCGAGAACTCTGCTCCTTGCGGCAACAATGTTCGCGCTCATCGTGGCAGGGACAAACGCACTGGCTCAGGGGAATTTCCCGCCACCGGCCAGTGTCCGCCCGGACAGGATTCTGGTGAAGCCAAAACCGGGCGCGGACCTCGAGAATCTTAACGCGGCATTCGGCAACAAGGTGCATCGTTTTTTTTCCGGCATCGGCGGTCTCGAAGTCGTTGAGTTGCCTCCCGGCACGGCGGTTGCCGCAGTTCTGGCCGCCTACCAGCGCAGCGGTCTCGTGGAATACGCCGAGCCGGACTACCTGGTGCAGGCGTTGTCGGAGCCCAACGACTTTAACTACGCGAACGGCGACCTCTGGAATTTGAAGAATCTCGGCCAATACGGCGGCGTCCCCGGCGCCGACATCGACGCGCCCAACGGCTGGTCGATTCAAAACACCGCCAGCAATATCATCGTTGCCGTGATTGACACGGGCGTCCGTTATACCCACCAGGACCTGGCGGCAAACATGTGGATCAACCCCGGTGAAAGCGGGAAGGACGCGTTGGGCGTCAACAGGGGCAGCAACGCGCTTGACGACGACGGCGACGGGTACATCGATGACGTCCACGGCATCAACGCCATTCTCGGCACCGGAGATCCAAACGACGATTACGGGCACGGCACTCACGTCAGCGGCACGATCGGCGGGGTGGGCAACAACAGCGTGGGGGTGGCGGGGGTGGCGTGGCGCGTGCAGATCATGGCGTGCAAGTTTCTGGACGCGACCGGACAGGGCTCCATTTCTGACGCCATCGAATGCATTGATTATGCACGCAAGAAAGGGGCGAAGATCATCAACGCCAGTTGGGGCGGGTACACGTTCACCTCGACGGCGTTGTATGACGCCATCAACAGCGCGCGAGGAGCCGGGATCGTGTTCGTCGCCGCTTGTGGGAATGACAACAACAACAACGACGCAAATCCCCTTTATCCGGCCAGCTACTACCTCGATAACATCATTGCTGTCGCGGCCACGGACCGCACGGACACGAAAGCCTGGTTTTCGAACTATGGCGCAACGACTGTCGAGCTGGGTGCGCCGGGCTCGCCGATTTTTTCCTGCTGGAACGGATCGGACAGCGATTACCGGTACCTCGACGGCACTTCGATGGCTGCTCCGCACGTGGTGGGAGCCTGCGCTCTGTTGATGGCGCATTATCCGGGGGATACGTACCAGCAGATCATCCGACGCGTGTTGTCATCAACAGACCCGTTACCCTCGCTGGCGGGCAACACCGTTACGGGCGGTCGTCTGAACTTGTACAAGGCGCTTGTTGGCGCCGGGATTGTGGCGGATTTCAGCGCAACTCCAGTGTCCGGACTCGTACCGCTGACGGTCAGTTTTACAGACGCGTCGAGCGGCCCCGTTACGAGCTGGCTCTGGGATTTTGGCGACGGCACAGCCAGCAGTGCTCAACAGAACCCCACGCATGTTTACAATCGAGCCGGCGTGTTCACTGCGACGCTGACGGTCACTGGAAACGACGGCACGACCAGCAGTAAGGCCGGGACCATCACCGTGACGGGCTGGATGGCGGTCAGCCCGATCGGTGATTTCTCCTCGTCCGGCCCACAGGGTGGTCCGTTTTCACCCGTGAGCCAGACTTTCACCGTCCGGAACCAGGGGAGCACATCGCTCAGTTGGGGCGCCGGCGTGGACCAGGACTGGGTGACACTTTCTGCAACCGGCGGCGAGCTGGCGGCGGGCCAGCAAAAAAGCATTACTGTTTCGATCAACGGTCAGGCAAATGTTCAGCCGGCGGGTGTCCACACGGCCACGGTGGCATTTCACAATCTCAACAATGGAGACGGCGACACCGCTCGCACGGTGAACCTGCAGGTCAACCCATCGCCCGGAATTTTGGCGGTGGACCCGCAAAGCGGCTTTACTTCGCTGGGTGTCCGAGGAGGCCCTTTCACGCCCCAGAGCCAGACTTACACATTGACCAATAGCGGCGGAACCCCGCTCGATTGGACGGTCGCGAAGAATAAGAACTGGATCAGCGTGTCGCCTGCGAGCGGAACATTGACGGCGTCCGGCACCGCCAGGATCACGGTCTCGATCAACGCCGCCGCAAACACACTCAAG
>DATNDF010000091.1 GCA_035607015.1 Candidatus Angelobacter sp.
ATTCCGGAAGCTGGCGCCCATGACCTCGGTCTTGTAACCAAATTTCTTGTAGTAATTGTAAATGCGCGTCACCGAGACGACACCGGGGTCTTCCGCAGGCGGATAGGAATCGCGGCCGGTTGATTTTTTGTACCAGTCGAGGATTCGGCCGACAAACGGCGAGATGAGCTGCACGCCGGCCTCGGCACAGGCCACCGCCTGGGCGAACGAAAAGAGCAGCGTGAGATTGCAGTGAATGCCTTCGCGCGTGAGTTGTCGGGCCGCGCAGATGCCCTCCCAGGTCGAGGCAACCTTGATGAGAATGCGCTCGCGCGAGATGCCCGCCTTCTCGTAGCGGCCAATGAGCGAACGCGCTTTGGCGATGGAACCTTCGACATCGAAGCTGAGCCGCGCGTCCACCTCGGTCGAAACGCGGCCGGGGACGATTTTCAAAATCTCAGTTCCGAAGGCGACGGCCAGTCTGTCCAGTGCGATGCCCATCGTCTGGCCGGCGTTGGCCGACTCCTGTTTAGCGTCGGCGAGTGTCTTTTCGACGAGTGCCGTGTATTCGGACATTTGGGCGGCCTTGAGCAACAGGCTGGGGTTCGTGGTGGTGTCACGCGGCTGATACTTGCGAATGCTGTCGAAATCCCCCGTGTCGGCGACGATGACGCTGAATTGCTTTAACTGGCTTAGAAGATCGTTCATAACATTGAACAGATACCCCAACTTCGACGTCGGGTAAAACGAAAACGCGGGCCGGAGTGGCGGTGCCGGGCGGTTGCCGAAAGATGGTGGATCGGGAAAGTGGCGTGGACAGGGTCATCGCCAAGCGAAGACGAATCCATGGCTCGATATCGTGGAGTTCGCTCAGTTCGTCCGATCATTCTGCGCTGAAGCATGAATCTGTCTTTTTCGTGCCGAACTATGGCCTCCGACCTCTGTCTCCCCGGCTTGGACGCGGGCTTTCGGTTCTTCACTCGCTGCGTTCAAACTCGCCAGCACCGGAGGAACGAGATCATTGAAAAAATATGGCAAGGCTTCGTGCGTGGCCCCCGGCACCACCAGCAGTTTGCTGCCCGGCCCTGCTTTCTCGTACAATTTCCGAACGTCGGCCAGTGGCGTGATTTTGTCCTCTGTCCCGGCCACGAACAACGCGGTCACCGGAGTTCCGGCCAGCACCGTGGTGGTATCGAGCTGGCGGGCTTCAACGTTGAGGAGCAAGGGCAGTTTTTTCAGCCCCGACCGGACGAGTGCCCGGGGTATCCAGGCGGCGTACTGCCGGCAGATGTTCAGGACCGCATTCGACAACACGGCATAGGGCGCGATCGCCACCACGCTTTCGACGCGCGGCTCGACCGCCTTCCATCTCAACGCCAGCGCGGCGCCGTAAGATTCGCCGACGGCCGCAACCGGAGAAATCAGTTGGTTCTCGCCCGCCAGCGCGTCCAGCAGCTGGCCGAGGTCGTGCGCTTCCTGCACGCCAAAGTAAATCCGCGACCCTGTGGATTTTCCGTGTCCGCGCAGGTCCACCTGAACGCAACGCCAGCCTTCCTGCGCCAGGCGCAGCGACCACGGCGCCATGGCGAATCCACCTTCGCCGTAACCGTGCAGCAAAACCACCGTGCCCCGCGGCGATGAGGTCCACGCGTTCGTCCGGGCCGGCAGCGTGGCAACAAAGGAAAACTTGAAATGCGGTCTGCCCCGTTCCGTCCAGTTGGTCGAGGAGGCTTTGACGCCGTAATCCGCCGGCTCGATGATGCGATAGCGAAGCCGCGCCGGAGGCGGGCCGACCTGGACAAAATGCGACGGGAAATTGGTCAGGAAATTATCTTCGAACGCGAGTTGCACGGGCGCGGCGGGAGCGAGCCATGAAGGATACGAATTCGGCGCCTGGGCCATTCGGCGGGCGGCGAAACCACCGCAGCCCGCCGTCCCCGACATGAGCAGCAGCAACACCGGCCACAGGCACAACTTGAATCGCATCAGGAGAGTTGCTTAACCCGCCGGCGGCGGTTTGCCAAAAAAAATCCGCCGGAACGCCCGCTTCCTTCGACGGTGATGTGAATGCGCGGCCGTGTCCCCCGGACGGGTTTGTCGTTCTTCCCTTCGTGATCTCCGCGGGATGGCTCGGTTTTCAGAGCTCCCGTGACAAAGCTCTGCGCCACTTGTCCAAGCAATACCAAAAAAGTCCATGGGATCCCGCCTGCCTCTATGAAGATCAAAAAGATTGCTGCCTGCACGCTTTCCGTCGTCGCGGTTGTCGGAGCGCTTGGCGCGGGGATTTACCACGCGCTCACGAGAGACCCGACGCCGATCAGGATTGATCAGAAACTTTATGACGATTACGCCGGCTATTATGATTTCGGGAATGGGTACGTCATCACCGTCCATCGTGACGGCAACCGGCTGATGTCGGATGTCCCGGGGCAATTGTCCCGTGAACTTTTTCCCGAAACCGAATCCAAATTCTTTGTCAAAGGAGAGCCCTTGCGAATTATTTTTCATCGGAACAACACGGGACAGGTTGATTCTGTGATTGCCCAATGGAAGAAAGGTCAGGAAAGGGCGGAAAGGATACCGGCTTTGCCGCACAACCTGGAGTTCACCAACGCAATCATCGCCGTCACCACCGGCGGCAAAGCAGCCGAAGCCGGACTGGAGATTTTGAAGGAAGGCGGCACCGCAGCCGACGCCGCCATGGCCATCGCATTGTGCGAAGTGGTCCATGCCGGCGGTTCCTATGTCAGTTTTGCCGGCCCGTTGATGATGATGTATTACGATGCGTCGAGCGGGAAAGTTTTTTACCTCGACGCGCAATACAACACGCCGATCGAGGAAAAGCATGCGGGGTCCATTCCCGGAAAAGGCGGACGCACTGCTCTGGTCCCCGGCTTCATGGCCGGCGTGCAGGCCGCGCATGATCGGTTCGGCAAAGTTACCTTCAAACGGCTGTTCGACCAGGCGATCGCGATGGCCGAAAACGGCGAACTGGTCAGCCCGGTCATGGAATGGTGGATCAATTCAAAGAAAAGCGTACTCAGCCGGTTGCCCGAAACAAAAAGGATATTTACCAAGGCGGATGGAAAATTTTACGCCAAAGGCGATTTGTTCCGACAACCGGAACTGGCCGGAACTTTGAGCAAAGTTGCGGGCCAGGGCGCGACTTACATGTATGAAGGAGATTGGGGTCGAAAATTTGCCGAGGTGATCCAGAAAAATGGCGGCAAAATCACGCATCAGGACATGAAGAACTACAAGGCGGTCTGGGAAGAGCCGTTGCAGACCACCTACCGGGACTATCAGGTCTATGCGCCGGGACTCTCCTCGTGGGGCGGAGTGAACACGGTCGAGGGAATGAACCTGCTGGAGCTGGCCAATTTGAAACAATACGGCCACTTCACCACTTCCGCGCGAAGTTTGCTTCGGTTGATGGAAATTGCGCAGTGCGACCGCCTGACCTGGCAATGGCGGCAATTCAAGGAACACGATCTGTCCCCGAAATCGCGCGCCACCAAACAGACCTCCGCCTGGATCTGGCACCGAATGCAGAGCGGAACCTGGTACTGGCAACCCAGGGCGATGAACAACAACGGCGGAAACCACACCGACGCACTGGTGGTCGCGGACCAGTGGGGAAACATGGCGGTGCTGAATCACACCATCAATACGGTCTTGTGGGGAAACACCGGAATATTTGTGGACGGGGTATCGATTCCGGATTCCGCGCGGTTTCAAGCGGGAGACGTCGCCCTGGCGGGACCGGGCCATCGCCTGCCGATCGGCATGAGCCCGGTCATCATCTGCCGCGGTGGAAAGCCAGTGTTGGGCTCAAGCACGACCGGTGGCGGGCTGCACCCAAAACATCTGCAGGTGCTGGTGAACATTCTCGATTTCGGCATGGACCCGCAAACCGCCGTGGACACTCCGGCTTTCGTCGGGCACGGATGGGATGTCGAGCCGGAAACGTTTGACCCGAAAGTCCTCGATGCAGTCAAGGAACTGGGAGTGAAAATAAACGTCTCAAAGGTCGCCGGAATGTCACGCGGGTACTGGGTGGGCGTCCAGATTGATCCGATAAACCATAAAATGAAAGGCGGTGTGTCACGAGGTTTGGAAGGACAGATCGCCGGTTACTGAATCGTACCGACGCGATTCAAGTTCGGTAGATGAGTATCAATCCTTGCGCTCCCTTGCGATTCTCGCGGAACAGTGATGTTTCCCGAGCCGATGTGAGAAAACGCCTGGCTGCCCGTCCTGTGTCTGCCGAATGATCGATAACCGTTGGGACCCCTGCGCCCGAGGCTCCAGGGAGCCGGTGGAGAACGCTCTTGCGAGCAACCCGCGACGGATGGAGACTCCGGCCATGAACCGAAAATTCCGCCGATTATTCCCGTTTCTACTGCTTCCGGCCCTGCTGACGGGATGTCTCGAGTTCGAGCACCAGACGATGAGTTACCATTACGACAAGTCCACTGACACCCTTCGCATATTCCAGGACTATCATGGCATCTTCGGCGAGGACGCCAAAGGCAAAACCGGCGAGGGACCGAGTGCGGACGAGCAGGAGCAACTGGAGTCGGTGTTGAAAGGCCAGCGCACGTTTTTCTTCAGCAACTGGATTTTCGAATACAACCGCGCGCAGCTCGAACAACAATTACAAGAGTTGAAAATTCCCGAAAAGCGCGCCGAATTGAACCTGTCGGAAGCCGGACTCGCCAGCCTGGAAAAACTTCTCAAGCTTCTGCTTGAAAACGTCCGCGTGGAGAACGGGCCGTTTTATTTGGACGCCGGGAAAAAGCTCTGCGGCGTGCAGTACGTCACCGTCACCCGCTGCCCGGCGCTAATCGCGGCGGTCAACGAGTCCGCGCCGTATTTCGTCAAGTCTCAAACCGAACATGAGAATCTTTCGGAGCAAGACAAAGCCGCCGCGCTCAGGTTCGCCGGCCACCCGCACCCAGTCGTTCAACTGGACGGCAATGCCCTGACCGTCCGCTGGCCGGCGTCGCGCGAAAGCTACGACCGGGACTTCGGCCCGTCGGCACAGGACGCCACGAAAGTCGCTGAGGCGAGGAAGGCGGGCTTGAACTTTTCCTTCGAAGACGATGCCGTGATTTGCAAGCTCGGCAAATCTTCCGACTCTATCACCGGTCTGAAGCTGTCCTTCAGCACGAACACCTACGTGCCGAATCTCGTGGGGCCGGCCGGGAAACAACACGTCATCCGGGATGCGTTCGACGCGAAGACCGCGGCTGATGATTTTCTCCTGGGCAATCGCAAGGCGTCCGCCGCGCAGAAATAGAACGCTCCAGGTCGCGGGTGAATTGCAGCAACGTCGGTGGACGTGGCCTGACAATGTCGAGACCGGAAGGAAGTGTCCGTGCACCACGCCGACCGGACATCGCGACGCGGCGTCCCTGGCAGCCTTCGCTCCCTCCGCGTCTTCGCGGGATGAGCACAAACGAACCTACTTCTTGCGCGTGTACTCGATGGTCATCACCTTGTTCTCTTTGCCGTCCGCATCAAGAGCGAACATCGTGAACGTGAAATGGTCATCGTCCGACATCTGCGTCACCATCTTGTGTTTGGCCATTTTGCCGTCCGGTCCCATGGCCTCGCCGGTCATTGTCGTGGTCTTCTTCTCTTTGTCGTGCGTGCCTTCGAGGAACAGGGGCCGGCCGCTCATCGAGTCCACCCACACCGACACGAACTTTTTCTTTTCCGCATCATAACCATCCATACCGTGGCCCGAGAATTTCTGGTCACCGAATTCGCCCTGGAAATCGCTCATCAACCACATGCCGCCGCAGATCATCTTGTACGTCGCGGTCGCAGCCGATTCAGTGTCGCCCATCTTCATCTTGGCGTTCCAGGTCCCTTCGAGTTTTTTGAGGGCCTCGTGCTCCGGGCCGGGGGCAGCCTGCCCTAGCGCACTGATGCCAGCGGTGGCGAGTATGATTAGAACTGAGCCAAAAATAGAAGCCTTTGTATTTGCTTTCATAATGTTCGACAGTCGCGAGTCAAATGAAAGAAGTCAAGCCGACAAGGGCGGTCGATCTCAAGCGAACGGCCGAGGCAGATTGAGAGCAAGCGACGGTAGTACCTACTGAAGCCGAGCCTCACACAATGCAGTGCCGAAATTCTCGACGCCCGACCTAGAGAGGTCGTTTGTTCCCTCTACGATCACCCAAGAGGCCGAAGATGAATCGTATCCGGTGGAGCAGGCCGATTCTACATAGCAATCTAAACATGTGACGCATGGTGTGCGTTGCTTAATTTAGGGAAACGGGCCTTCATCTCTGTGCGGCGATGGCACTTCGGCGATCAAGGTTGAATATCCTGGCTGGTCGCTTTACAACAATTGTACTCATAGATACATTAGGCGAGACCTTCCAAGACTCACTTTGGCCAAGCGATGAAACTTCTGGGAATTCTCCTGCTCAGTGCATGCGCAATCTCTTTGAGCGTCCAAGCAGCCACGTTCGTAGTAACGAGCACGTCAGACGACGGACCGGGTTCATTCCGTCAAGCGATCCTAGACGCGGCCGGCAACCCGGGGCCAGATGCCATCACTTTCTCCAACGTGACAGGCCAAATCACGTTGCTCTCGCAAGTGTCGGTAATGGGAGACGTAACTGTTAACGGCCCAGGCGCGCACCAACTCGCGGTTTTCTGCGCAAGCTCCGACGCTCAGTCCGGCATCCTCATTGAGCCATCGGCCACGATTACAATCTCGGGGCTTCGCCTCACGCGGTGGGGCTCATACGGGGTAAACGGTGGAGTCATTTCCAATGACGGGACGCTGTCCCTTCGGGATTGCGAGTTGACGTCGTCTCAACTGTTTTCCGTCCGAGGGGCGGCCATTTACAATACGGGCACTCTTTTCATTTCGGGATGCACCATCGCGAATAACGCGGCCCTCGCAACGGGCCAGACCTATCCTATTCCATCATGCACGAGCGCATACGGCGGCGGGCTTTATGTTGCGTCAGGCTCGGTGGTCATTACAAACTCGACGTTCTCGGGGAATCGCGCCGCAGGCTTCGCGACAGGCTACTTTTCCTGTAGCGGCCGGGGCGGGGCAATCTATGCCGCAGGCGGGAATTTACTGCTCGTAAACTGTACGCTCGCCGACAACGGCGCCGATGCAGGGGGAGGGGGCGCAATTTACGGGGGTGATGTCACGATGCTGAACTGCATCGTCACGGACGAAATCGTCGGGGGGACCTTGAATAGCAGCGGAAAGAATCTCTTCACGAATTCGATCTCAGCCAAACTTGGCCCCCTTCAGGATAATGGCGGTCCAACGCTGACCCGAGCCTTGCTTGACGGCAGCCCAGCCATTGATCAGGCCGTTGGGGATGCAGCGCCGACCGTTGACCAGCGCGGGGTGACCCGGCCACAGGGACGCCGTGTTGATCTCGGCGCATTCGAACTTGAAGGCGTCCCTTTCTCATTTCAGTTGGACGTGGCTTCGAACGGGTCCGGCACAGTCTCGCGATATCCGGAGCTTTTGATCTTTCCTTCAAACGCCGTGGTAACGCTTACCGCGACCGCGGACGAAGACTACGCTTTCACTGAATGGTCGGGTGACGCCTCGGGAAATACAAACCCGCTGTTGGTTTCAATGGACGAAGACAAATCGATCGTCGCCAACTTTCAATACTCCCCTGCTACAGTAACAAATGCTCCGGGTGCGACGAACTTTGTTACGAACACCAACTCGTGGGGGCCCGGGTCATTCCGCCAAGCTGTGCGCAACCTAGTGGCCAGTGATGGTGGTTCCGTGCTGTTCTCCAACGTCATAGGGACGATTGCGTTACCCTTGGGGTTGCCGCATTTGACGGCTGATGCCCGCATTGAGGGCCCGGGTCCGGAGAACGTGACCCTGAACTTTCCCTACGGCACTGAGGCTTTTGCGTTCAATGTCGGAACAACGGGAATTATCTCCGGTCTAACGATTCAGTCGGCGCATTCGACGAACCGGCCCGGCGGTGCAATTAACAATTCAGGCAATCTACTGTTGAATCGAGTCCACCTCCTGAGTTGCGGGTCCCTTACGAATGGTGGAGCGGTTTTCAACAGCGGGGACCTCCAACTCCACGATTGCGTCTTCGCGCAGAACAGCGCGCCGTCTGGGGGTGCTATTTACAATCAAGGCAACTTTCTGGCGGACAGCTCGGAATTTACAGGCAATCAGTCGTTTGCCCGCTCCCAAGATTATGCTTCTGGCGGAGGTGCATTTTACAATGCGTCGGGAGAAGTCGAATTTACACGTTGTTCGTTCTCAAATAACACCGCGGCGGGCGTTTCTGGTGCATTCGAAAATCCATCCGACGTCAATGCTGGGTCCGGGGTAGGCGGAGCTGTGTACGTGTTGGCAGGGAACGCCGGATTCAC
>DATNDF010000092.1 GCA_035607015.1 Candidatus Angelobacter sp.
GACGGAAACCGTTTACGGTCTCGCCGCCAACGCGCTCGACGCGCGGGCCGTCGCGAAGCTATTCGAAACCAAAGGCCGCCCGGCGCACAATCCGATCATTGTGCACGTCGCCAGCGCGGCCATGGCGCGCCGCTGCGCGACTGAATGGCCGGTGGTGGCGGACGATCTGGCCCGCGCATTCTGGCCGGGCCCACTGACCCTGGTGGTGCGACGTTCTGCCGATATTCCCGACACGGTCACAGGCGGCGGCCCGACTGTGGGCTTGCGCTGCCCCGGCCATCCTTTGGCGCGGGCGGTCATCCGCGCCTGCGCCTTTCCGCTCGCCGCGCCGAGCGCAAACCTGTCCGGTCGGATTTCACCGACAAACGCGGAACACGTCTTCAAAGACCTCGGAGACAAGATCCGGTTAATCGTGGACGGTGGACAGGCGCAAATCGGCATTGAATCGACGGTGCTGGATTTGACCGGCGCGCTTCCGCGCATTCTTCGTCCGGGAATGATCCATGACGAATCGCTGCTGGCGGTGACCGGTGAACTGGCGGACGCGGAACGTGTGACACAGGGCGAGGGCCACTTGCGCAGCCCCGGACTGTTGCCGCGGCATTACGCTCCACGAGCCAGGCTGATGGTGTTGCAGTGGCGCGATGACCGCGATCTGCTGTCGCAAGTCTCCAAACCCGGCTCTTCGGGCACCACCGTCCACGTCATCGCGCACACAAGCATTCCTTCCGGCGACAATTTTGGACGCGTCAGCATCATCCCGCACGACGCGGAGGCATTCGCGCGTGCCATCTACGCTGAATTGCACCGTTGCGATGAAGAAGGCGCGCGGCTCATTGTGGTTGAAGCCCCGCCAGAAACTGCCGAATGGAGCGCGATCAACGACCGGTTGCGCCGCGCGTCGGTCTGATTACTCCGCTCAGCTAAAGCTTGCGAGCAAAGCCCCGCGCTGGCAAAAACTCCAGTCGTGCCGCATCCCGACGCCCGCATCCTCATTGCCGACGACCAACCCGATGTGCTGGAAGCGTTGCGCCTGCTCCTGAAAGGCGAGGGCTGCCGCGCCGAAACCGTGAATTCGCCCGCCAAAGTGCTTGCCGCATTGGAGAAGGATGAGTTCGACGTTGTGCTGATGGACCTCAATTATGCCCGCGACACGACTTCTGGCCAGGAAGGGCTGGAACTGCTGGCCCGCGTTCAAGCGCTTGACGGCGCGCCGCCCGTGGTGGTGATGACCGCGTGGGCTAATATCGAGCTAGCCGTCGAAGCAATGCGACGCGGGGCGCGAGACTTCATCCAGAAACCCTGGGACAACCCAAGGCTTGTCGCGATCATCCGCAACCAGATAGAACTCTCGAGGGCGTTGCGCAAAGGCCGTCGCCTCGAAGCTGAAAACGAACTGCTCCGCGCCGCCGGCGGTCCGACGCTGATCGCCGAGTCGCCGGCGATGCGGCCCGCGCTCGAACTCATCCGGCGTGTCGGTCCCTCGGACGCGAACGTGTTGATCACCGGTGAAAACGGCACGGGCAAGGGTGTCGTTGCCCGGGCGTTGCACGCCGCGTCCCCGCGCGCCAACAAGCCGCTCGTCGTGGTGAACATGGGCGGCCTGTCCGGGGGGGTTTTTGAAAGCGAACTCTTTGGGCATGTGAAAGGCGCCTTCACCGACGCGAAAACGGACCGGGTCGGGCGCTTCGAGCTGGCCGACGGTGGCACCCTGTTCCTCGATGAAATCGCCAACATTCCCCTCAACCAGCAGGCAAAGCTGCTGCGCGTACTGGAGACCGGCGAGTTCGAGCGTGTCGGCTCATCGAAAACGCGCCGTGCCGACGTCCGGATTCTTTCGGCAACCAATGCGGACGCGCGCGGTGAGGTTGCCGCCGGGCGGTTCCGCCAGGATTTGCTGTTCCGTTTGAACACCGTGGAAATCCATCTCCCGCCGTTGCGCGAGCGGCGCGAGGACATTCCCCCGCTGGCGGCGCACTTTCTTCGTCAGCACGCCGGGCGTTACCGGAAACATGCGGGAGGCTTCGAACCTGCGGCGCTGCAGCTGCTCCAGGAAAACGCGTGGCCGGGCAACGTGCGGGAACTGGACCACGCCGTTGAGCGCGCCGTATTGATGACGCAAGGCGGCACGATCAAAACCTCCGACCTCGCCCTCGGCGCCGGCCGCGACGCCGTGCCTCGCATCGAGGACATGAGTCTGGAGGAGGTGGAGCGGCATCTCATCAAGAGGACGCTGGCCCGATGCGATGGCAACGCGATGAAAGCCGCCGAAGCCCTCGGTCTGAGCCGAAGCGCATTTTACAGAAGGCTCGAAAAGCATGGATTGTAAGCGGTGGCAGGGCGCGGCGCGATAAAGACGTCGCGCCCCGACCTCTTTTTCATTCAGTCAGCAAATGGCCAGGAAACTCACCCACGACCGGCGGATTCTGCTGCTGACCCTCGTGTCAGGTCTGCCGGCGCTGACTGTCGCCCTCGCCCTGCTCTGGTACGGGGATTTTTCCACGAGGACGCAATGGACCCTGACGATTCTCGTGGTTGTCGCCTGGTGGGCGTTTGCCTTTGCCGCGCGCGAGCGCGTGGTGCATCCGTTGCAGACCGTCTCCAATCTGCTGTCTGCCCTGCGCGAGGAGGATTTTTCCGTGCGCGCCCGCGGTGCGCGGCGCGACGATCCGCTTGGCGACGTGATGTTCGAGGTCAACGCACTGAGCGAGACGCTGCGTGAACAGCGCCTTGGCGCGCTTGAGGCCACAGCGCTGTTGCGTACCGTGATGGAGGAAATCAACCTGGCAGTCTTCGCCTTTGATGATCAACAGAAGCTGCGTCTGGTGAACCGCGCCGGCGAACGACTGCTGGCCCAGCCCTCGGAACGGCTGCTGGCGCGCACTGCCGCGGAACTGTGCCTTGCGGACTGTCTGCAAGGCGAACCGACCCGCACCTTGCAAATGACGTTTCCCGGCGGCCTCGGCCGCTGGGGGATGCGGCGCAGTTCATTCCGGCAGGGCGGGCGGCCGCACCAATTGCTGGTGCTGGCCGACCTGAGCCAGGCGTTGCGCGAGGAGGAACGCCAGGCGTGGCAGCGGCTGCTGCGCGTCCTCGGCCACGAACTGAACAACTCGCTCGCTCCCATCAAATCAATCTCCGGCAGCCTCGTCAGTCTGCTCGCCAAAGACCCGCTGCCCGCCGATTGGAAAGATGACATGGAACGCGGACTCGGAGTCGTCACCGCGCGCGCGGATGCGCTCAGCCGGTTCATGGAGGCCTACTCGCGCCTGGCGAGGCTGCCCCAGCCCAAATTGCAGCCCGTGGAGATCGCGCCGCTTATAAACCGGGTGGCCGGTCTGGAAACCCGCGTTCCCATCGGGGTGGCCGCCGGTCCTCACGTCATGCTGCAGGCCGATCCCGACCAACTGGAACAATTGCTCATCAACCTGCTTCGCAATGCCGCGGATGCCGCGCTCGAAACCAGAGGGGGCGTGAAAATCGGCTGGACCGTAACCGGCCCACGGCTGGAAATCTCCGTCGAGGACGAGGGGCCGGGACTCTCGAACACAGCCAATCTCTTCGTGCCGTTCTTCACCACCAAGCCCGGCGGGTCCGGCATCGGCCTCGCGCTGAGCCGACAGATCGCAGAGGCGCATGGCGGCATCCTCACCCTGGAAAACCGCAGCCAGACCACGGGTTGCGTGGCGCGCCTGCGCCTGCCGCTGAACCATCCCGTCCCGACCGGGACAACAAAGGATTGACGCCCGTTCCAAGTGTATTATTGTCCTAATACACTTAATCGATGCGCGTGAGCAATTCTCGACTCGCCTGTCCAACCTCGGAACCATGACGGCCCGCTCCCCTTCGAACCGTGACGAGCCGGTTGTTCCGGATATTGCGTCGCGGAATGGCCCGGCCGTTCGTTTCCCGGCCCGCCCCGCTCTGACGGCGGGGCGGTTCACGCGGCGACCGCGCGGCAATGACCGCCTTCGCATTCGTTGACCATGAATCAAAACAGCCATCCGGCCATCGAGGTTGAACGACTCTCCAGACGCTACGGCGATTTTGCGGCGGTGCGGGACCTTGATTTCACCGTGCGTCCAGGCGAGATCGTCGGGTTGGTCGGTGCGAACGGCGCCGGCAAGACGACAACGCTGCGCGCCATCACCGGCATTTTGCGTCCCACGGCCGGAACGATCCGGGTGGGCGGCCATGACATTGAAAAGGAACCGGTCGCCGCCAAACGACAGTTCGCTTACATTCCGGACACGGTTCATCCGTACGACCTGCTGACCGTCACCGAGCACCTGCATTTCATCGCGCTGGCGTATCGCATCGAAAACGCGGAGGCGAAATACGGCGCGCTGCTGGAGGAACTGGAGCTAAGTGATAAGAAGGATGAAATCGCATCGAACCTTTCGCGCGGCATGTTGCAAAAACTGTCGCTGGCGTGCGCCTTCCTGCGCGAGCCGCGCGTGGTCATCCTCGATGAACCGCTGACGGGCCTTGACCCGCGCGGCATTCGCAACATCAGGGAGTCGATTCGCCGTCGGGCCGCGTCGGGCACGGCCTTCCTCCTGTCATCGCACCTGCTCGTGCTCGTGGAGGCGCTTTGCGACCAGGTGATGATTTTGCACCGCGGTCATAAAATGGCCTTTGGTTCGCTCGACGAAATCCGCAGCCTGGCGACACTCCACGCGGAGGCGTCTCTGGAAGACGTGTTTTTCGCGGTGACCGAAGGCACGAACGACCCGGCCTCGATGGCCGGCGCGTCATGAATCGCGCGCTGGTTTATCTCTGGTTCACCCTGCTGAAACGCCGGGCCTTTTATTTCTGCCTCGGCTTGAGGCGACCTACCACCTTCATTGGATTTGCCGCCGTGGCAGGTTTAATCGGCTTCCTGTTCTATTATCGCAAGCACGAGATCTTCGGCCAGTTGGTGCGGCGTGAAACCCTGACGGGTTGCGCGCTGCTCATGCTGTGCGGTTCGCTGTTCAAGGGCTTTCTCCAGCGCGGGCTGGTGTTTGAGCCGCCCGACCTGGAGTTTCTGTTCACCAGTCCGTTTACTCGGCGGCAGGTCGTTTTTTACCGGCTTCTGCCCGGCTATCTTTTCGCGCTCGTTCAAGGGCTGGTCTTTCTTGGCCTGTTTGCCCCGCATCTGAAGCACCCGGCATTGACGACGCTCTCTTTCATTTTTTTCCAGATCGCGTGTTTCCATGCCGTGACGGCATCGGCGATTTTCGCCGGCACACTTTCGGATGCGTTACACCATCGCGTCCGCTGGATGATGCTGGGCGTTTATTTTCTTCTGACCGCGGTATACCTGCGTGCGGCATGGGACTTCAAAATCATTCCCGCGTTCGCGTCATCACCGTTTGCTCAACTCCTGTTCTATCCCGCGGTGACGTTGTCTGATGCCGCTACGACTCCGTCCGTGGGCGCATGGACGGTGCGTTTGCTGGGAATCAACTTCTTTTCGACGCACCCGCATTGGCAATCGGCGTTTTATCTCGCCGCGTTCGGAGCCGGCGCCGGCGCGAGTTTGTGGCTGCTGTTCAAGCTCAAGGCCGACATTTTTGAAACCTCGCTGGCGACCACGACGCGCGCGGCGGAGAAGCGCCTTCGCATCAGGCAGGGCCGCAGTCTCGTCGTGATTCCGGGGCGCCAACCACGCTCCGTCCGTCTTCCAGACGCTGCGCTCTTCCGCGGCATCGGCGCGATTGTATGGAAAAATCTCGTTGTGGCCAGCCGGTCGAGACGCGAACTGGTTCTGGCCTCCGTATTCACCTGCATCTACACCGGATTTCTCGTCGCGATTCGATGGGTGCTCCACCGGCTCATGGCGGAGGGCGGGGAATTGCCTGCGCGACAGATCATGGACTTCGATAATGGCCTCGCGCTGGCGTTGTGCCTTCTGGTTTTTTTTCTGCAACGGACGTTTCCGTTTGATTTTCGCCGCGACGGCCAGCATCTCGTCGGCTTTCGTACGCTGCCGGTTTCGCCATTCGCGCTCGCGCTGGCGGAAATCGCCGTGCCCACGGCTTTTTGCCTCGCCTTCCAATCCCTCGGAATCCTCGCGTTGATAATCGCCGGCGGGTTCGAATGGACCTTGCTGTTGGTCTCGCTGCTTGGCTTCCCCGCGGTGGCGCTCGCGTTGAACGGTGTTTGGAATCTGCACTATCTGCTCGCTGCCACCAGGCGCGCGGGCGGCAAGGCCGATTCCCCCAGTCCGGTCGCCCTGATGATGGTGGTGGCGATGTCTTTTCTGATTTTCTATCCCGCCGGATGGACGGCGGTATTCATCGGCCGGCACACGTTCGGGAGCTACAGTGAACCGCTGGCCTTCGCCGGCTGGCTCACGGTCCAGTATGTCATTGATTTTCTGCTGGTGTTGACACTGGCGAGACTCTTTCAACACTTCGAAGTCTCGCGCGACGCCTGACCAACTCATGATCCCTGCCGCCCTCAATGAATCGAACGCGTCTCTCGCGCCAACCTCGCTGCGCGAAAAACTGCTGAACGTGTTCGCCAGCCCCGGCGAGGTTTTCGAGGAAATCGTCGCGGGGCCGCCGGAGCCTGCAAATTGGCGAGCGCCGATGCTGCTCGTTTGCCTGGCCGGAGTCCTGTTGTTTTGCGCGGTGCCGACGGAAACACTTACTGCGACCACGATCCGCCACGTGGCGGGTGCCGGAACGATCTCCGCCGCCCGGGCGGAGGCGTTGTCGGAAAGCTGGCCGTTGATTTCATCGCTGCTGGTTTGCGTCAGCGCGTGCGCAGGAACTTTCTGGTCGGCGTTTGTGCTTTGGTTTATCGGGCGCGTGTTTCTGAAAAGCAGGTTTTCGTTTTTGAAGGCGGTCGAAGTCGCCGGACTGAGCACGCTTGTTCTCGCGCTGGGGACCGTGGTAACCGCGTTGCTCATCCTCGCAACCGGCGACAGCTTCGCGCGGCCGGCACTTTCGTTACTCACCGGTGAGTTCAACCCGGCGAGCAAACTGCACCAGCTGCTCGCCGCCATGAACGTCTTCCATGTCTGGACGGCGGCCGTTCTGTCAATCGGCCTCGCAAAGATAAGCGGGGTCCCCGCTCGCGAGACGGCGCTGTGGGTGTTTGGCTACTGGATTGTGCTGAGAGTCGCGGTGATCTTGCTGGTCTGACCCCGGCTCACCACCTCACCCACCGGCTGTCGGCCAGATGGGGCAGGCCCACGGCAGATTTCATCCTATTTCGACGCCAGATTCCTCCCGGCTTCTGCAATCCACGCGTCGTCGGGCAACGCATAAGGCCGGAAAGTTTCGAGAGTGCCGGCCTGCGCATTTTGCAGGATCGCCCGGTGAAGGCCGAGGTTGGCGGCCTTCGGCGTGTCAATCAGGCTGGCGGAATCGTTGGCGCTCATCTGGAACAGGACGCGCAGCTCGAATTCGCTCAGCGTCTTGCGGCTGAAAAAGCGGCCGGCGTTGTTGAGGGTGTCACAGGTGCAAATCACGTGGAGTCCGAGCTGGGTTCCTTCGCTGATGATCCGGTTGAGTTGTTTGCCGGGATTGACCGGTGCGCTGGCGTCATCGAGCGAGATGCTGAAGTCATCCTCGTAACGCAATCCCTTGAATCGCTGTATGCCGTGGATGAACAGGTAAATCGCCGGAGACGAGGCTGCGTGTTCCGAATCGGTCCGCTTTTCCAGTTCGTCGGCAAGTCCGGAGAACGTCCCGCCCAGCTCCGCGTTTCCCGCCAAAGCGGTGTCGTGTGGCACGGCTCGGACGATTTTTTCCAGAAACTCGCGGTGCCGCGAATCCGGCGGTGAAACATCAAGGAGGACGAATCGCGCCGTGCCGCGCGGGTGCTGGGCCGCGAGAGAAATGAGCGAGACGCCGAGCATTGCCAGCGCCGCCTCGTCGCGCTGGCCGAGAATGAGAAGGTTGTTGCCACTCTGCCGGTGGAACACGGCCTCCGTCGGTCCCTTGATCGAGTTGGGGGCTCCGAGCCATACGCGCGCGGCGGTCGTGGGCTGGACAGATGCGGCCGAGAGGACGCGCCGAAGCGTTTCGTTTTCGCGCACCTCGGCGGGGGCGTTGCCTTCGAAAATGACCGGTGCAGCGCGCGGCGCGGAAAGGTGCTCCGCGTGGCGTTGGATTTTTTCCAACCACGTCTCGCGTTCTTCCTCGGAGAGCCAGACGATCTGGAACGGGCTGTTGCCCTCGATGGCGCCGGAGGCGTCGTTGTAGATGGCTTCACCGGGCCGCGAGAGCAGGCGTGGCGCGGGGTTGTCGTCATCCATGATGAGCATCGCGTCCGCCTCGTTGCATTGGAGGGCGACGCGCACCACCATCTGGCCGAGCGTGGTGCGGGCGAGAGTGTAGGCGCCGCCGAGCGTCTGCGAGCCGAGCAGCACATGGATGCCGAAAGCGCGGCCCTGACGGACAAGACGGTCAAGCAGGAGTGAGGCGTTCTGTGAAACACGGTCGTCTTCAACGAAAAATTCCTGGAATTCATCAATGAGCAGGAGGCTTCGCGGCAATGCCTCCGTGCCGCCGGCGCGTTTGTAACCGGGCAGGTCCTGGACACCGAGGCGGCGAAACAAATCGCCGCGCCGGCGCAACTCTTCATCCAGCCGTTCCAGCACGCTCAAGCCAAACTCGCGGTCGCTCTCGATGGCGACAACGCGCGCGTGCGGCAGTTTGTGGGTCGCGTAGCACTTGAACTCGACGCCCTTCTTGAAGTCCACGAGATAGAATTCGACCTGGTCCGGGCCGCACCACAGCGCGAGGTTGGTGATGATGACGTGAAACAAGGTGGATTTGCCGGAACCGGTCTTGCCGGCGATGAGAACGTGCTGGCGGGTGCCTTTGCCCAGCGCCAGTTGCTGAAACTTGGTTGCGCCGGTGCGTCCGAT
>DATNDF010000093.1 GCA_035607015.1 Candidatus Angelobacter sp.
AAGATTTCCCGGCTGCTGCGCGAAGGAATGCTCGCCGTGCTCCCGGCCGAATTCATCACCACCGCGCGAGCCAAAGGGTTGGGCGAAACCACCGTGCTTTTGAAACACGCCTTCCGCCCCGGCGTGCTGCCGGTCGTGTCATATTCGGGCCCGCTGCTTGCCGACCTGTTGACCGGCTCATTCGTCGTCGAGAACATTTTCCAGATTCCCGGCATCGGCGTGTTCGTGGTCAACGGGACGTTAAATCGCGATTACACCATTGTCGTTGGCCTTGTCCTGATTTACGCCTTTCTCATCCTCGTTCTGAATCTTGTGGTGGATTTGGCCTATGGCTGGATTGATCCGAGGGTAAGGGCATGACCGACGCAGAAAGCCCCAATCGACGGGCGTGGCGCCGCTTTCGACGAAATCGCCTGGCCGTGGGCAGTGGCGCGTTTTTGTTCTCGGCCATCCTGCTCGTCGTGATCTGGCCGCTGTTTGCGACTCCGCGTTTTGCATCGCTTTTGCCGAGGGCGCTGACGTGGAAACCAACCACTCTCTCGGACGATCAGTTCCGGCCGCCAGACCTGGCCCATTGGTTCGGCACTGATGTCCACGGCCGGGATTTACTGAGCCGGGTGTGTTACGGCGCGCGGATCTCGTTGCTGGTCGGCGCCCTGGGCGCCTGCGTCAGTTTGTTCATCGGCGTGTTGTGGGGCGCAATCGCCGGATACTTCGGCGGATGCTGGGACGCCCTCATGATGCGGTTCGTTGATGTCCTCTACTCGCTCCCGTCGATTCTATTCGTCATAGTGCTGATTGCCGTCGTGGAGGAATCGTTCAAGGCATGGCTCGTGAGGGTGCTCTCGTCGGACGCAGGCGCGGCGGCCAACCTGCTCCTCTTGTTTGCCGGGTTGGGCGCGGTGTCCTGGCTGACGATGGCTCGCATCGTGCGGGGTGAGGTCCTGACGCTGCGGACACGCGGCTTCGTCGATGCCAGCCGGGCGCTGGGAGCGGGTCATCCGCGCATTCTACTGCGTCACATCCTGCCCAACGTTTACGGCATCATCATCACCTATCTGACGCTGACCGTGCCTTCGATCATGTTATACGAATCGTTCCTGAGTTACCTCGGCCTCGGCGTCCAACCGCCTCAGGCGAGTCTGGGATCGCTGATCGCCGAGGGCGCGTCACAGATCAACCCCATTCGCATCTACTGGTGGATGATCGTCCTCCCCGGGCTCACGCTCGCGTCCGCGCTGCTCGCGTTGAATTTCGTTGGTGACGGCCTGCGGGACGCCTGGGATCCGCGTTCGACGAGGGAATAAGCCAGCCGGCAGGCAGAACTCAGGGCTTCGCTTTTTTTTCCTTGTTCCGTGAGCCGAAGGGATTGCCCCGTTGATGCGGCCCGGTCGCCAACCGTGGCAGACGGGAAGGAGCGGTGCCAACGTAAATCCAGCCCACAACAATGTGCAGCAACCAGGCGAACAACAGCCCGACCAGATTGAGCCGGTTGAAACTGTAGAGCAGGATGGCCCCGCTCATCAGCAGGGCTCCGGGCGCCTGAGCGGCGGCCGCTACGCGCCAGCACCCGGACCAGTTCACGTGCCGGTCCGTATAAAATGTGATCAGGCGCAAAGGCAGCGAATACAGAGTCGCCAGCACCATCCAGCTGCCCATCACGCCGATCACCACCCCCACTCCGAGGCCGACGAGCAGGAACGGCCGCCACGCGCCCCACCACGGTTCGGCCCCGGAGCGATTCAAAGCGATGGTCCAGTTTTCCGGATACGGAACCGCGACGCAGCCAAACAGCGAGCAGATTTTGAAACCGCGACGCTCAAGCTCGAATTGCACATCGGCGCTCTGACCGAACCGGCTGCCTCCCTCCACGTCAACCGTGATGGAAAGAAACGTTCCCTCGGCCAGTCGCACTGGAGACGGGTTGTTCCATTCAAGCCGGCCGCCGCGGATCGCGCCCTTTTCCGGCAGGCGCGCGAGGGTCTTCTGAATGACGGGAAACCACGCTGAAACCAACAGGCAAAGCACGCTCGCGGCGACCAGCAACGCGACGATAAACTGCATGAACAGCAACCGCCCCGGCGGCGATCGCGAAAACGCCGCCACGCCGCCAAAAGTCATCGGCTGCCACGGAGGAAAAGGTGCGGGAGCTTCCATGCGCGAGCGTGCCGAGAATAAACCCGACCGCGCGATTATTTGAAACGAAATCCTCGAGAGAAGAACAAACCGGCGGCGGGTTTCCACAGGCCGGACCAGCGGGTTTGAAACCTGTTTTGCCTGGTTGAACGGCGCGCTAACCTTGCGGCTCCTGCCTGGCCGGGGGTTGCTGCGTTGGTACCGCGCCGGGCGGCGGTTGGACCACGACGACCGGCAGCGGGAACCGGATTTTCATCACATCATCCACGAGCACCTCCAGATAATAAATGCCGGCGGCCGGAAACTCGACCTGGGGGAGGACCGTCACGTTCGTGGCGTGATGCGAGGCATCCTGCAGCGCGAACTTCACCTGCCCCTTGCGCAACACGGTCGTCTGGTCCGGCGCGACCAGGCGGACGCTCTCCGTAAACTGGCCGAACCCCGCCGTCCACCGGTTGAACACGCACAGCTTGAAGGCCGTGACCGGCAATTGCGGAACGCGAATCGCCCCGATGACTCCGACGATGATAAAATTGCCGTTGGCTTCGGGCCGCACATCTTCGCACAGCAACGAGCATTGCAGGTCCGGAAGAATTCGAGTGGCATTCATAATCTGTATTGTCCGGCGACCAGCGATCATTCCGTCACGGTCAGTTCCGCGGCGCGAACCGTGTTTTGCATGAGCATCGCAATGGTCATCGGTCCCACACCGCCCGGATTGGGTGTGATTTTCCCGGCAACCGCCCGGACCCCAACGAAGTCCACATCGCCGACCAGTCGCGACCCGCCCTTTGCGCCCGCGTCCTTGATACGGTTGACGCCCACGTCAATCACCACCGCGCCGGGTTTCACCATGTCCGCTTTCACAAATTCCGCGACACCGATCGCGGCGATCAAAATATCTGCGCGCCGGCAATGTGCGGCGATGTCGCGGGTGTGCGAGTGGCAGAGCGTCACCGTCGCGTTGGCATGACGCGCTTTTTGAATCAGGATGGCGGCCATCGGCTTGCCGACGATGTTCCCCCGGCCCAGCACCACGACTTCCGAACACTCGATCTTCACCCCGGCGCGGATCAGCAGTTCGTGAACGCCCGCGGGGGTGCAGGGAAGAAAGCCCGACGCGTCCCCCAGCATCAGTTTGCCGACATTGATCGGATGAAAACCGTCCACGTCTTTCTGCGGCGAAACGGCGGCATAAACCGTGGCCTGGTTGATCGGGCGGGGAAGCGGCGCTTGCACGAGAATTCCGTGAATCCCCGGGTCCTCATTGAGCCGTGCGACAAGCTCCAGCAGGTCGTTTTCCGGAGTCGTCTCCGGCAGAACGTGTGTGAAGGAAGCGATGCCGAGCCGCGCGCCCATCCGCTCTTTCATGCCGACGTAAACCTGCGAGGCGGGATCCTCCCCGACGCGCACAAACGCCAGTCCCGGCCGGACTCCGCGCAGCTTCAGCGCCGCGATGCGCCGGGAGGTCTCGGCATGGATTTGTTCGGCAATGACACGCCCGTCAATGAGGTTGCCCGGCGACATCAGGGAACCACCTGAATCGATTCAACCTCAATGATCGGAGTGCTCGTCCAGCGCTGATCGATAAGTTCTTCTCCAGTCACGATGACCTTCTTGCCGGCGAACTTTTTCAGGTTGATGTCCTCGCTTTCGCTGTGAAGATAGTTGACCGTCTTGCGACTCTCCCGGTTCTCCAGGGCATACGAAGTCGGCGCCTGAATGCTGCGCGAAACGACCACGGTGCCTTCGCGGCTGACGACCCGTTTGGGCGGCGTTGTGTCCGCCGGTGGCGCGGGTGTGGGCGTTGTCGGCTGTGGCGTCGGTTGAGCCGTCGCCGCCGGTGAAGCGGTTTCCACGGCCGGCGCGGGCACCAGCTCCGGCTTGACGGTTTCAACCGTGGGAGCCGGCTGCGCGGGCGGAGTGTTCGTGTTTGCGGCCAACTCCGTGGCTGGCGGAACCGGTGCCGCCGTTTTCTCCAGCATCGCCGCCGCCACAAAAGCAAACGCGTTGGTCGGCGCCTCGATCTCCATCCAGTTGCCGTCGGTCCGGATCTCTTTGACTTCCGTGCCGCGGTCAAGGCGTCCGATCACGCTGAAGTTCTCGCCCGGTCCGGCCCGCAGGTTCAGCCGTTTGATGTTTACCGTGTGATTGTTTGTCTCGATGTAGGGTCCATAAACCCACACCGGCGTGTTCGGCGGCAGTTGTATCTTCGCCCACGTTGCCGGCTCGCCGCGCTTGCGCTTTTTGGGAGTGATCTCCTCCAGTACGATGACGGATTCGCCTTTCTTCAATTGAGTGATCACTTCACTGGTCGGCACGGCCTGCGCGCGCACGTTGACGCGGTTCCTCTTGACGACAGCGGCTTCCTCGGTCCGGGCGGTCAAAACCGTCGCTCCGAACACGACTGCAACGGCCCAAGCCCATCGAAAATTTGTTTTCATAACGGTCAGAAGTAGAAGTTTTATCCCCGGTCCTGTCAATGCTCGTGAGGCGGCACACCGTCGGCCCGATTACTGTTCGACAACAGGGTTTTGATTTCGGTTTCGCTCAGGGTCCGCCACCTGCCCGCGGGCAGGTCGCCCAGTTTGATGCGGCCGATCTGCGTCCGGCGGAGATGCGACACCGCCAGGCCCTGCGCCTCAAACATCCGCCGCACTTCGCGATACCTGCCTTCCGCCAGTTCCACCTCGACCACGCTGTGGGAATTGTTGGCGTTCAACAGCCGGGTTTTTTCCGCCTTCAGTTTCTCGCCTTCATGGACGATACCACGCGTCAACCGCCCCAGAACGTTCGGCTCCACGCGGCCTTCGACCGTGGCCAGGTATTTTTTTAGAACCCGGTAACGCGGGTGCGTCAGGCGCAGACAGAATTCCCCGTCGTTGGTGAGGAAAATCAGTCCCTCCGTGTCGTAGTCAAGCCGGCCCACGGGATAAAGGTTGCTCCACTCCTTGGGCAGCAGATCGCCGATGGCGCGGCGCTTTCCGGGATCGCGGCGGGAACAAATGTAACCTCGCGGCTTGTTCAGGGCGACGTACAGCCGGCGCTTCGGCCTGACCGATGTGCCATCCACGCTAACGCGGTCACGGGCCGGGTCAATTTTTGTCCCCAGCGTCCGGACCACCTCGTTGTTCACTTCCACCCGACCCGCGAGAATGATCTGCTCTCCGGCGCGGCGCGACGCGACTCCCGCATCGGCGAGGAATTTTTGCAGCCGAACCATTGAAGGAAAAGGATTCAAACCTTCAGGGCACAGGTGTGGCCGGGACGCGGCCCGGAACCCTCGCCAGCTTCAAACCCGATCAGGTTTCCGGCCTTGTCTTCCGAAGGCCGGAGACGCGGTCGCCGTCCTTCCACTGGCCGCGCTTCTTGAGCAGGGCGACTCGCTCAAATCGCTTGAGCACATTGCGTTTGGCGCCGGTCGTGCCGACGGCGCGAAGACTTGAATGCTGTGACATAGGTTCTAAAAAGGTTTCCGCTGGGTCTGTTGCGCCGACCGCTTTGTTCACAGCGGGCCGCGTGTTCTATCACACCTGAAACCAAATGCAAACCGTTAATTTCATTTGCAACGACCGGATCATAGCCTTGAAGGTTGAACCGCCGGGCAGAAGTCGTACAATCGGGCATCCATCACGAATCAGGACAATGAAACAGGCGTAGATGAGCCGCATTCTGAAAAACTTGATCTGGCTGGCGACCGCCCTGCTGGGCGGCGGCGCTTACGTCGTGCTTGCGACCCGGCTTGGCGAGCCGGTCAACTCCGCGTACATCCTCACGGCCGCGCTCTGCTCCTATGCGGTCGGCTACCGCTTCTACTCGAAATGGATTGCAGCGCGTGTGCTCGCCCTCAACGATCGTCGCGCCACTCCCTGCGAAGTCCGTGACGATGGCCGGGATTTCGTGAAGACGAACAAGTGGATCGTCTTCGGTCATCACTTCGCGGCGATCTCCGGTCCCGGACCGCTCGTCGGCCCGGTGCTGGCCGCCCAGTTCGGTTATCTTCCCGGAGCGCTCTGGATCCTGATCGGCGTCGTGCTCGGCGGCGCGGTGCAGGACTTCGTTATCCTGTTCTGCTCGATGCGGCGCGACGGCAAATCACTTGCCCAAATGGTGAAAGAGGAACTGAACACCGTGGCGGGCGTCATCGGCATCGTCGCCATTCTCGCCATCATGATCATCCTGCTGGCCGTCCTCGCGCTGGTTGTCGTCAACGCGCTTGCCGAAAGTCCCTGGGGCGTGTTCACCGTGGCGGCAACCATTCCCATTGCGATGTTCATGGGGGGTTACCTGCGCTGGTGGCGGGTTGGCAAGGTGATGGAAGCATCGGCGATCGGCGTTGTGCTCCTGCTGCTCGGCGTATGGGGCGGGCAATTCGTCCATGCGCATGCCGACTGGGCGAAGCTGTTCACTTTCGGCAAGGAACCGCTGGCCTGGTCGATCATCGTGTACGGATTTGCCGCCAGCGTGCTGCCCGTCTGGCTGCTGCTCGCGCCGCGTGATTACCTCAGCACCTTCATGAAGCTCGGCACGATCTTTGCGCTGGCGTTCGGCGTGTTTCTGGTGCTGCCGGTGTTGAAATTTCCGGCCGTCAGCCGGTTCATCGACGGCTCGGGGCCGGTCGTGGCGGGGAAGCTGTTCCCGTTCTGTTTCATTACCATCGCGTGCGGCGCGATCTCCGGTTTTCACACGCTCATCTCCAGCGGCACGACGCCGAAGATCATCACGCGCGAGAGTTACGCCCGCCCCATCGGCTACGGCGCGATGTGCCTCGAATCGCTGGTCGCCATCATGGCGTTGATTGCCGCGTGCTCCCTCGACCCCGGCGTTTATCTCAGCATGAACATCAAGGGCGCGGCCACGGAAACCGTCGCCAAAGTCACGTCGCTCGGCTTTCCCGTTACGGTGGACCAAATGAACCAACTCGCGGACACGATCGGCGAGAAGACGCTGTTTGGCCGCACCGGCGGCGCGGCGACCCTGGCCGTCGGCATGGCGCAAATCTTTCATCGGGCCGTGGGCAATCGCTGGCTCGATCTCTGGTATCACTTTGCGATCATGTTCGAGGCGCTGTTCATCCTCACGACCCTTGATGCCGGCACACGCGTGGGGCGTTACCTTCTTCAGGATGTCCTGGGCAATCTTTGGAAGCCGCTCGGCAATGTGAAGGACATCAAAGCGAACGTGCTTGCCAGCGGCTTGATGGTCGCCGGCTGGGGCTGTTTTCTGATTCAGGGCGTGCGCGACCCGCTCGGCGGCATCAATTCACTTTGGCCGCTCTTCGGCATTGCCAACCAGCTGCTCGCCGCCATCGCGCTCTGTCTGGCAACGACGGTAATTCTGAAAATGCAATTGGGCGGGAAGCCGCTGAGCGCCGGCAAGCCGCCAGCAGAATCGATCGAGACGGGCGTCCCTTCCGGAAGACCGACTCGCCCGATTTTCGTGCTTGTGACGCTGGTTCCGCTGGTCTGGCTTCTGACGGTGACGATGACGGCGGGATGGCAGAAGATTTTCGATGACGATCCAAAAATTGGATTCCTTGCCGCTGCAAACGTTTACTCGGCGAAAATTTCCGGGGCTTTTCCGGCGACTGGCGTTGCCAAATCCGATGACGCACTCGCTGCCGCGCAAGCAACTCTGGCACCGAATAAAAGGCTGCTTTTCAATAGCCTTCTGGACGCATTTGTCGCCGCCTTCTTTCTCGTGCTCGTCGTGTTGATCGTCGCCATCAGCGTACGCGAATGGATCCTGTTGCTCGCCCGTAAACGCGTCGCAATCCTGCGCGAGTCCGATCCGGTCTGGCTGCCGGACTACGCGGTGGCTGAAGGCCGGCCATTGCGCATCTTGAGCCTGCTTGCGCTCGCGTTCGCGCTGGCCAGGGAACTGTCCGGTGAAGCGGCGCTGGACCGCGCTCAGCAGACCGCCCGCGCCTGCGACTGCGGCCTGCCGGAGCATCACACGGTCAATCTGTCCGGCGAACAAAAGGCATCCACTCCGACGACGACCAGAGAGCAACTCTATATTGAGACGCTCGAAAAACGATACCGCGGCATCAACCGATGCTGCTGAAGCGCGGCCCTCGCAGTTTCCCATCGCAAATCGTCCCTCGTAAATCTAAATTCGCGCCGTGCAAAGCATCGGTCTGTTCGGTGGCTCGTTCAATCCCGTTCATCTTGGTCATCTGCTTGTGGCCGAGGCGGCGCGGGAAGAGCTGCAATTATCGCGCCTCTTCTTCATTCCCGCGGCGCAATCTCCTTTCAAACCCGGCTGCGCGCTCGCCCCGGCCGAGCAGCGGATGCAATTGCTGCGGTTGGCACTGGCTGGTCGGACCTATTGCGAGATCGATGATCAGGAGATCCGGCGCGGGGGCGTCTCCTACTCCGTCGAGACGGTGCGCGACTACGCCCGCCGTTTTCCCGACGCCCGGTTGTTTTACCTCATCGGTGCGGATCACGTTCCGCAACTGCCCAAGTGGCGCGATGCGGACGAGTTGGCCCGCCTCGTCGAGTTCGTGGTGGTGCCGCGACCGGGCGGTACGACCGCGGATTTCCCCCGGCCGTTTCGCGGCCTGCGGTTGAACGGGTTCCCGCTGGGCGTTTCGTCGTCGCAAATCCGCGACCGCGTGAAGGCCGGTTTGCCGGTGGACCTGCTGGTCGGACCGGCCATCGCCGAGGCCATCTGCAACAATCGTCTTTATCTTTGATCGGCGCTTCCCCATCCTCGCCCGCAATGGAATCGAAAAAGCTGGCGCTGCTCTGCCGCGAACTGGCCGACAACAGGAAGGCGGAAAACATCGTGATCCTCGACGTACGCGAGCTGTCGTCGGTCACCGATTATTTCGTCATTTGCACCGGATCGAGCGAGCCTCACCTGCGCGCCATCGTGGACGAAATCACGCAGCGGTTGCGTGAGATTCATGCGCTCCGCCCGCGCGCGATGGATGGCGAGTTGCGCACCGCGTGGGTCGTGCTGGATTTCTTCGATGTCATCGTTCATGTGATGCGCGCCGATGTGCGCGAGCACTACGATCTGGAAGGGCTCTGGGGGGATGCGCCGAGAGTGCGCGCGCGGAAAACGGCGCGGGCAAAACCGCCGGCAGATTGAACCCCACTGTCCCGGAACCGGACCTGGTTTCGGTGGCCGCGAGTGAAGGAACGGGAGGATGGACTACGGGTTCCGGGCGGGCATCTCCGTCGCCGCCCTCACCATTTCGTCCAGCAGGTTCTTGAACTCTGCCAACCCCGGCGCGGGAACAATGATCGTGTCGCGCCGCCCATTCACGTCCTCGGTAATTCGCAGGAAACGGCCTCGGGGATTCTCCTTGAGCGTGAACACAAAAACCTTCCGTTCAATTTGAATCTTTTCCGACCTCAGCGTCTCATCCGGCATCCCCGGTTTGTACCCCGCCGAATGAGTCCTCGGGCCGTACGGCGATGGACGTTCATTCGAGATCATACCGCGTGTTCGACCTGGCGCCAGCGGCGCCACCCACTACTATACTCACTTTCTTTTGCCCGTCACAAAGTTTGTCAACCTCCAATCGCAACCGTGAGTCCGCCGGTCGGCGGGCTCACACGCGGTAGCGATAACCGCTGCCCGGAGTGGACACCCGCCAGAGATACACCGCGACACCAGTCATGAGAAACAGGTTCAGCGCCTGAGACGCTCCGTGCCAGACGTTGAACGAGTGATGCGCCCGTTCGCGCTGCTGCTGCGTGGCGCTGGCGGAGTACATCGCCCGGTGCAAGTCATTCAATCTCGGAAGAATAATGACGCGCTCCCCGAGGCCCAGAGCAAAAATTCCGAGCAGCAGCCAGAGGGTCAATCGCTGCAGCGGCTTGCCCATGTAAAGCCATTCCGTGACCAGATGCAGGAGCGCGATCACGCCGCAGACCAGATGCAAAACAAAATATCGCGCAATGATGATTTGCGCGACGAAGCCGGCATAAGCCTTCGCGGCTTCAGAATCGATTCCGCCATGGAGACGGAGCATGTCGATCATTTCTCTCGAAAACAAAGCCGGCCCGATGCTGAATGTGAAGAAGATCGACGCCCCGAACCAGACTGCCGCGTTGGCCACGCCCACGAATCGCAATAAACCAATCACGCGCGCAGGTTAAAAAACTCCCGGACGAGTGCCAAGCCCGGATTCGCGAACGATCCGCCGCCGGCAGACCGGCTCCCGTGGAGGTTCATCCGCCGGCTGCGACGTCGG
>DATNDF010000094.1 GCA_035607015.1 Candidatus Angelobacter sp.
AGGTCCCTCCCGGCCAGGACGATGATTTCGATATTCTTTCCAATGACTCCTTGATTTCGCAGTTCAACACCTTCACCCGCGCCGTGCGCATGGGCGTCGCGCTGGTGAGTTCCATTGCGCTGCTCGCCGCCGGCATCGGCATCATGAACATCATGCTCGTGTCGGTGACGGAACGGACGCGCGAGATTGGCATCCGCCGCGCGGTCGGCGCCAAGAAGCGCAACATCATGACCCAATTCATCATGGAGGCGATCGTGCTTTGCGAAGTGGGCGGAGTGATCGGCGTCGCGCTGGGCATCATCGGGGGCAACGTGGCTGCCATCCTCCTCAAGGTGCCGCTGGTCGTACCGGTGGATTGGATCATTTTCGGCCTGTTGATTTGCTCGGTCGTGGGGATAGTTTTTGGAACCTACCCCGCGTTCAAGGCGGCAAACCTCGACCCGATCGAATCCTTGCGATACGAATGAACTCGCAAAGGCGAACGGCCAGGCGTCGTCCTGCCGTGGACAATCCGTAGAAGTGTAACTATTGAGGTGGCGTTGCGCATACGTGGGGCGGGCTCGCCATTAAGGCCGGGTCAAAGAGGAATCAAGTGTATGTTGGGCGCTTTGACGAGGGCCATGATGCGGTCTCCGGATTTCAATGCCATTTCATCGCAGGCTTGTCTGGTGATCAGCGCGGCGAGGTTGAAACCACAGTTTAATTCGACACGCACGAGCGCGCCCTCACGGGCCAGGGACAGGACAATGGCAGAGAGGTGATTGCGAGCGCTGCTCGAACGGTCGCTTCCTTTGACCAGGATGACATCCTCGGCGCGGATACAGACGTAAACTTCATCTGCCATCGAAGGCAGGTTTTCATCGACAGCCGTCAGGGTGGCCGGACCGACCGCCACGGTCACAAGTTCGCCTTCGGCTTTCAGAATCCGACCCCGGTGAACAGTTTCGACGGTCACGAATTCCGCAACCGCTAGGCTGGCGGGACGGCTCAATACATCCTGCACAGTCCCGACCTGTGCAACTTTGCCATTGATTAAAACGGCCATCTCGTCGGCAAGGGCGAGCGTCTCGAAGCGGTCGTGCGTCACGTAAAGCATGGGGATGCGGAATTCGTCACGAACGCGGGCCAGGTACGGAATGATGTGTGTCTTCAGCCTCTGGTCGAGGCTGGCCAGCGGTTCGTCCAGCAGGAGCAAACGGGGCGAGGCCAGCAACGCGCGCGCGAGGGCAACCCGCTGTTTTTCGCCGCCGGAAAGTTCGGAGATGCCGCGTTGAACAAGCGGTTGAATTTCAAGAATTTCAACGACGTGCTCGAAGTTGAATGTGCGGTTCGCTTCGCCGCCGGACCTGCGGCCGTAGAGGAGATTCTGGCGGACGGACAGGTGCGGGAAAAGTGCCAGATCCTGCGGTACGTAGCCGATGCCGCGACGACGGGCCGGCACGAACGCGCCTCGCGATGTGTCGGTCAACACCCGCCCGTCGAGTTCAATGAACGCGGATTGAGCATGGTGCAACCCTGCGACCAGATCGAGCAGAGAAGTCTTGCCGGCACCCGATGGACCGAAGATGGCGGTGACGCGTCCGCGAATTTCGACGTCCACTTCCAGCGTGAACGGCGTCAGGGGCAGAGAAATCTTTTTCAGCAACAGGCTCATTTCAACGCTTTCTCCGGCGTATCATCCATTCGCTGGTCCAGACCGCGACAAATGCCAGCACCACGGAAACTCCAAGCAGTCGAAAGGCGTCGGCATCCCGGCCGAGTTGCACCGACTGAAAAATGGCGAGCGAAAGTGTGGAAGTCCGGCCCGGGATGTTACCCGCGACCATGATGGTTGCGCCGAATTCACCCAGGGCCCGCGCAAAGGCCAGCAGCATTCCGCCCATGATGCCGCGCGACGCGAGCGGAAGCGTGATCGTGCAGAACACGCGAAAGTTCCCCGCACCGAGAGTGCGAGCGATTTGTTCCAGGCGCGGATTGACTTCCTCGAATGCCACGCGTGTCGAACGCACCAGCAAGGGAAACGACATCACGCCCAGTGCGATCAGCACTCCCCGCCACGTGAACACCACATCGAGATCGAAATGGTCGTGCAGGAAGCCACCGATCAGCCCGCGCCGACCGAGTAACTGCAGCAGGACAAGCCCTGTTGCCACTGGTGGCATGACGAGCGGCAGTGAAATGAGGGTTTCGACGAGGGATTTGCCCGGCCAGTCATGACGCGCGAGCAACCAGGCCGCGCCCAGTCCAAAGGGCACGATGACGATCGTGCTCAACGCCGAGACCCAGGCCGTGAACCAGACGATCTGCCATTCTTCGGCGTTCATGCTTGAGTGCGCTATTCGCGGACGATAAAGCCGGACTTCCTGAAGATTTTCGCGGCATCCTTCGAGTTGAGATATTGGAGAAACTTTTTCGCGGCCGCCAGTTGCCTGGATTCTTTCACCACGGCCACCGGGTAGCTAATGGCCGGGCCGTCTTTGACCGGAATTTCACAGGCGACCTTGACTTTTTTGGAGATGGCCGCGTCGGTCTTGTAAACGATGCCGGCTTCCACGTTGCCCGCCTCCACCGCCGCGAGTGCCCCCCGGACGTTTTCAGTGGGGACCACCTTGGTTTCCACAGCGGGCCAGAGGTTTTGCTTTTGGAGATATTCCTTCGCGTAGATTCCAGCGGGAACGGTTTTCGGTTCGGCCAGTGCGAGCCGTTTGATCTTGTCCGTGGCGAGGTCCTTGGGACCTTCAATCGTGGCCCCGCCCTCGGCGGCCACGACAATGACCAGCGAGTTCGACAGCCGGCTTCTGCGGGTTCCCTTGAGAATCAGCCCTTTCTTTTCCAGCCCGTCCATCTTCGCTTCGTCGGCGGAGAAGAATATGTCGGCGGGCGCGCCTTCTTCAATCTGGCGCGCGAGCGTACTGGATGCGCCAAAACTGAAGACGACCTTGTCACCGCTCCTTTTTTCATAAACGGCGGCGATTGCCTTCAGCGAATCAGTCAGGCTCGCGGCGGCGAAGACAGTAACCTCGGCAGCAAAAATGTTCACCGTTGCGAGCGTGACGATGGCAAAAATGAAAATGCCAGACGCGGCTTTCGAGGAGGAAGATTTCATCATGTTTGTTTTGGGTCGCGACGCCTAAAAAGCTCCTGTTCGATAAAAGCGTTGAGCGTTGGTCGGATACGGGTCGAGAACGGTCAGGTGGGTTGTTGTGATTTGAGGGGCGATGTTCGTCAGTGTAAGCCAGGTGCCCGAAGTCAGTGAATCCCGGTATTGAACGGTGCGC
>DATNDF010000095.1 GCA_035607015.1 Candidatus Angelobacter sp.
GCCGTGACTCCAGTGGTTTCTTGCGATCCAACCACCCGCGCCAGCGATAGTAACAAAAAACCGCTTCGCTCGTCTCGCGCTTCATGGCGGGCGGAAGGTCAGCCTGCTTTCCGAGTTCAAGCCGCAA
The DNA here is from genome assembly GCA_035607015.1 of Candidatus Angelobacter sp. NCBI lineage: Bacteria > Pseudomonadati > Acidobacteriota > Terriglobia > Candidatus Angelobacter > Candidatus Angelobacter sp. The sequence continues at coordinate 128 of DATNDF010000095.1, forward strand.
CACGCCATCGGCCGGGTGCTCGCGATCCGACCGGCGAATCACCTCGCAGGCAATTGACAATGCCGGTCTCTGAAAACGCGTCGGGACAGATGCCACCGCGTGTGATCTCGGCCCGCCGGAATGAATTTTGACAGCGCTCACTACGGCGCCAGTGTGCCACGCGAAAACACCTCAGCAAAGTCCCGACTATTGTCGTTCAACGCGCCCCGGTTTCGCGCAAGATTTCATTTCCGGCGCGACGTCCAAACCCGCGAGGATTTGTTCCGGTGTGCCACCGCGTGCGCGCAACGATCGCAGACTCAGGCCATCGTGGCGTTTCGCCAGACGAACGCCGTATTCGTCGGTCACCAACGGACAATGGCAAAACACCGGCGGCCCGAGGCCGAGCGCCCGATATAACAAGAGTTGCCGCGCCGTCGAAACGAGAAGATCAGCGCCACGGACGACTTCAGTGATCTGCATGGCCGCGTCGTCCACAACCACAGCGAGCTGATAGGCGGGAACATCATCGTGACGCCAGATCACAAAATCGCCAAAATCTTTTCCAGCGAGAAATTGTTGCGGACCAAAAAGTCCGTCGTCGAAAGAAACGACTTCGCCGTCGGGGACGCGAAAACGCCAATTTGCCCTTGGCCGCTGGTCTTGGGTCTTGCGTTTGGAGTTGGGGCGGCAGGTGCCGGGATAGATGGGTTCGTCTTCGGCTTCATGCGGAGCGTTGAGCGCGTTCAGAATGTCCTTGCGTGAGCAGGTGCAGGGGTAGATGAAGCCGCGATCCCGCAATTTCTCCAGCGCGCCACGGTAAATATCAAAACGCTCACTTTGATTGTACGGGCCGAAAGGCCCGCCGCAATCCGGCCCTTCCTTCCACTCGAATCCAAACCAGCGAAGGTCCTCGAGCATGCCACTGACAAATTGCTCTTTGCAGCGGGCATGATCGAGGTCTTCGTTGCGCAGGATCAAAACACCGCCGTGGTTTCGCGCGCGCTGTTGAGCGATCCGGAAAGTGCGCGCATGGCCGAGGTGCAAATAGCCCGTCGGCGACGGCGCAAGACGGCCCCGGTAACACCGAATCCGCGGTGGTTCAAAAGAGCTCATGCGGGTTCGTCTCCAGCCATTCACCCAGTCCAGGCAATGGAAACGAAAGCAGTTTTTGGATTTTCGCGCAGTTGAGCGACGTGTCCGCCGGGCGCGGCGGGCCGGAGTAATCCTTGCGCGAGGCCGGTTCCAGTCGCGGACAGAGCTGCGGCCAGCGCGCGGCGATGAGCTGCCCGATCTCCCAGCGAGACAAACGCTCGCTGCCAGCGACGTGAAAGAGGCCGCGTCGATTTTGTTCGACGAGTTCCCAGACCACCCGCGCCGTCACTGCCGCGGGCATCGGGCACCGAAATTCGTCGGTGAAGAGTTTCACCGTCTCTCCATTTTTCCACGCGTGCCGCAGCTCCTCGTTGAAACCACGGTCGGCGGTCGGCGAAACGCCGCCGTTGAGTGACATCCGAACGACGGTGTGCTTCGGGTTCGCGAGGACGATTTGCTCGGCGGCAACTTTCGTTTCCGCGTAAACGCTCAAAGGATTTGGTGGTGCACTTTCATCGTAGTTACCTTGCTGGCCGTCGAACACCAGATCGCTGGAACAGAAGACGAGCGGAATGTCCGCGGCAAGCTCGGCCAGGCGGGCGGTGACTTCGACATTCAGTTTGCGGGCGAGCGAAGGATTTTGTTCGCAGGCGGGACTGCGGCTCAACGCGGCGCAATGAATGATGAGCCGAGGTTTTTGCTCGCGGAATTTCTGGCGAACGACTTTGAAATCGGTCAGGTCGAGTTGCTCGCGGGTGAGGCCGATGACTTGCCGTTTTGAAGCGAGGCGCGGAGCGGTGTGGACAAGATAATTGCCGATCAGTCCGGCCGCGCCGGTGATCCACGCCAGAGAAGAGGCCATGTCACATGTTCAATTCTTTTTGCTCGCCGTGCGTTTTCTGTGATTCCGGCGCATTCTTGAATGTGCCGTCCAGGCTTGCCGCACTCGTGGGACGTTCGATCCACTGCCCTTCCATCAATTCTTTCATCGTGCGAAGTTGCGGGCGCGGTAATTTCTGTTCGTTCGTCTTGTGCTCGTAGAAACCAACGCTGGCGGCTTCGTTGGAAGCGGTTGGCTGCCGTAGGTGTCCTTGAGATAGCGGCGGAGGATGTCGAGGTTGTTGCCGTAGTAGAGCGTGCCCATGCGATGAGGCTACGGAATCCAGCGCGGGCGGTCAACGCGGGCCTGGCGTCAGTCAAGCAGCCGTTTCGTCAACCCGCCGTAAGCATCAATTCGTCGGTCACGCAGGAACGGCCAGTGAGTGCGGGTCACGTCCACTTTGTTCAGGTCCACCGGCACTATCAGATTCTCTTCTCTGTTTGCGCTGGCTTTGGCAAGGAGTTGTCCCGAAGTGCCGGACACAAAGCTTTGGCCCCAGAACTCGATACCGTCACCGCCCGCAGGGCGCTCAAGTCCGGTCCGGTTCGCGACCGCGACGTAGCAGCCGTTGGCGACGGCGTGACTGCGTTGAATCATTTCCCAGGCGTCGTGCTGGGCCACGCCGTGTTTCCGTTTCTCGCCCGGATGCCAGCCAATGGCAGTCGGATAAAAAAGAATCTGTGCGCCCTGCAACGCGGTGAGGCGCGCGGCCTCGGGGTACCATTGGTCCCAGCAGATCAGCACGCCGATGCGGGCGTACTTCGTCTGCCACGCCCTGAAGCCGAGATCGCCCGGCGTAAAGTAAAACTTCTCATAGAATAGTGGGTCATCGGGAATGTGCATCTTGCGGTAGATGCCCATCAACGAGCCGTCGGCGTCGATCACGGCGGCAGTGTTGTGATAGACGCCCGCGCCGCGCTTCTCGAACAGCGACGCAATGACGACGACCTTGCGTTTCTTCGCGAACTTCTGAAAGGCATCAGTGGTCGGTCCAGGAATCGGCTCCGCAAGCGCGAAGTACTTATGGTCTTCGCTCTGGCAGAAGTATTGGGATCGAAACAACTCCTGAGTGCAGATGATTTGCGCGCCGTCTCCGGCCGCGCGTTCAACCGCCCGCAGGGTTTTTTTCAGGTTCGCGGCGGGGTCAGCAGAGCAACCCGTCTGCACCAGGCCCAGCGTGACCGTGGAAGACCGGGATTTCATCTGCGCTTATCTGCGGGGCGCGACGCTGGTTGTCCGGTTGAGAATGATGGTGCTGCCGCGCGACTCATCCACCGTGTGCATGGGCGCCTGGCCAAACAGTTCTCGAATGAACCGGCCCAGTGTCTCGTTGGTCGGACCGTAACCGGTGTGGTAGATGTAGTGCTCCAGTTCGTAGAGCATCTCGTCCGCGTCGGGGTAGCGGCGGTCGAGGTCCCGGACGAGGGCGCGCTGCAGGATTTCGTTGAGACGGTCGTCGATGCGGCTGTCGAGTTTGCGGAAGTCCGGCAGAGCCAGCGTCATGATGCGATCGCGGGATTCCTCCGGCGTCGCCCCCTTGAAGACATTGTAACCGAGAAGGAGATTTGCCAGAACGACGCCCGCGGAAAAAATATCCGATCGTTTGTCGGTGATTTTGAAACTTGCCTGTTCGGGACTCATGAAGTCCGCCTTTCCGGCCACGACCTCGCCCTCGTTGTCCTGCAAAAACCCGCGCGCCTTGGCGATGCCGAAGTCAGTGAGTTTCACGTCCCCTTCAAAGGCGATCATGATGTTTTTGAAGCTCACGTCGCGATGCACGATGCCCAGGAGCTTGCCGTCCTTGTCGACCTTGCCATGCGCGTAAGCGAGGCCGCGGGCGATGCGGCTGACGATAAACACCGCCAGTTCCATGGGCAGCGGGCGATGTTTGTCCGCCAGCTGCTGCATGAACTGTTCAAGATTGGCTCCGCGAATCATCTCCATGGCAATGAAGTAAATCTGGCCGGTTGAACCGAGATGATAGGTCTGGACGATGTTGGTGTGGATCAAATCGGCGACCAGCTTTGCCTCCCCGATAAAATTCTCGATGAAGGTTTTTTGATTGGCGTAGCTTTGTCGAATGACCTTGATCGCAACCCGCTTCACGAAATCGCGGGCGCCGTGCTGCTCCGCTTCATAGACAACCCCCATGCCGCCTTCGAAAATCTTGCGAACAATTTCGTAGCGAAACTCCGATTGTATCGTGAACAAACTGCTCACGCGGCCATGTTGTGAGAATCCAACATCAAGTCAAGCCTTCGCTCCTTGCGGAAAATTTTTTGCCTCGCGATTTCTTCACGACGGACCCGGCGGGCGCCGTTCAACGACACGCGGAGTCAGAGACAAATAGGATCTCGATGTGCAAATCCAGCGATTTTTCTTGGGAAAAATGTGATTTTTCTCCTTGCGCGGCAGTGTTGAATCGTTTTAATACGCGCAAGTCGGACGACGTTTAACCAATTAACATATTCAAAACTTACCTATGGCAAAAGCACTCTCCAAATCCCAGGTCGCAGCAGAGGTCGCTGGCAAAGCGGGAATTACCAAGAAGCAGGCGGTCGAAATCCTCGAACACATCGCGCAGCTGGCGTACAAAAACGCCAAGAACTCTTTCACACTGCCCGGTCTCGGCAAACTCGTGTTGGTCAATCGCAAGGCTCGCATCGGTCGCAACCCGGCCACCGGCGAACAGATTCAGATTCCGGCCAAGCGCGTCGTGAAATTCCGCGTTGCCAAGGCCGCTAAGGACGCGATCCTCAACGCCAAGTAATCGTTTTCGATTTCCCCGGGGCGCTCTGAGAAATCAGAGTGCCCTTTTTGTTTCAGGAGCACGAGTGATCGAGCGACCTGGACCGGATACGACGCCGTGACGGGCGAATCTCCCGTCACTCCACAAATCGGTTTCAATGAAGATTGGCGTAGTGGGTTGTGGAGCGCTGGGAAGTTATTACGGCGCGAAACTCTGCCGCGACGGACGAATGGTTCATTTTCTGTTGCGGTCCGATTATGAGGCCGTTCGACGCAACGGCCTGCAAATCCGCAGCTTGGAAGGCGATTTCCGTGTCCATCCGAAATGCGCCCGCGCACCGGAGGAGGTCGGGCCATGCGACCTCGTTTTGATCGGATTGAAAACGACGGCCAACGATCAATTTTCCAGACTGCTGCCGCCACTTGTCGGCGCCGACACTGCATTGCTCACATTGCAGAATGGTCTCGGCAACGAAGCCCGGCTCGCCGACCTGTTCGGGCGCGAAAAGATTCTGGGCGGGCTCTGCTTTGTCTGCCTGAACCGGACGGAGCCGGGGGTTGTCGAGCACCTTGCGCACGGAACCATCGTCATGGGTGAGTACCAGCGCTGGCCAGAGCCCCGCACGCAGAACATCGCGTCGCTCTTTCGTCACGCAGGTGTGCCGTGCAAGGTCACCGACGATCTGGAATGCGCGCACTGGGAGAAGCTCATCTGGAACATCCCGTTCAACGGCCTCGGTGTCGCGGGCGCAGCCGGCTACGAAACCGTGCTGAGCGGTTTTCTCCGGACCGACGTGACCTGGGGACCTTGTCTGCCAACCGACCAGTTGCTCGGCGAACCGCGCTGGGAAAAACTTGTTTATGAATTGATGAAGGAGGTCATCACCGTGGCCAACGCCCTTGGCTTGAAGATACCGGCATCAGCCGCTGAACGGCAAATCTCCCGGACTCGCGCGATGGGCGCATACAAGGCGTCAACCTTGATTGATTTCGAGCGGCACCATCCGCTGGAACTGGAAGCCATGTTTTTGGAGCCCTTGCGGCAGGCGCAGCGCGCGAAGGTGCCGACGCCGCGCCTTGCGGTACTATGCGATGTGTTGAGACAGATGGAACCGCGTTGACGAAGAACGCGCCGGCAGCCGGAGCGCGACTCCAATAGGGTTGAAGCCGTCCGCTGCGAATGTATCGCTGGCTGGCGAGAGCGTCCGCCGCATGTCAGAATAGTTTTGACGCCGCGTCGCCGGTGCGAACAATAGACCGTCACTCACCCATCTTATGAAACGCTCAATCGGAACGCTTGCCTGGTTATTAACCGTATTGCCACTCGGAGCCAACGACTGGCCGCAATGGCGCGGCCCGCAACGCAACGGACTCTCACAGGAAACCGGCCTGCTCAAAGAATGGCCAAAGGAAGGACCCCGGCTGCTCTGGGAAGCGACTGACATCGGCCGCGGTTACTCAACGCCTGCCGTCGTCGGCGACCACCTCTACTTGCTGGCGAACGAAGGTTTGGAGAACGAATTCGTGGAGGCACTTGCGGTCAAGGACGGAAAACGGATCTGGCAGACGCGCCTTGGCAAGGTGGGCAAGCCGGCGCAGCAGCCCAATTTCCCCGCCGCCCGCTCCACACCGACGGTGGATGGCGAATTCCTTTACGCTCTCTCCTCTGATGGCGCGCTGGCATGTCTGGAGGTCGGTTCAGGCAAAGTGCGCTGGCAACGGAGTCTCACCGATGACTTCGCGGGCACGTCCGGCAACTGGGCGTATGCCGAATCGCCATTGATTGACGGCGACACACTGGTGTGCACGCCGGGCGGCAGTGAGGCCACTCTGGTGGCATTGAACAAGCGGACGGGCGATGTGATATGGAAGTGCGCGCTCCCGGAAGGCGATCAGGCCGCGTTCGCCTCTGCAATCGAGGTGGAGGTTGGTGGCGTGAAGCAGTACGTTCAACTTCTGCAAAAAGGCCTGGTGGGTATCGAAGCAAAGACCGGCAGGTTTCTGTGGCGCTTCGCAAAGGCGGTCAGCCGATATGGCGCAAACATCCCGACACCGCTGGCCAGCGACGGTTACATCTACACTGCCTCAGCGGGCACGGGGGGCGGCGCGGTGAAGCTGAAGGTCAAGGATGCCACAGTCGATCCCGAGCAGATTTATTTCGAAACGAAGTTACCCACCGCGATCGGGGGGACGGTAAAAGTCGGGGATTGTCTCTACGGCACGACCGACCGCGCGCTACTTTGCGCCGATTTCACCACGGGCCGCGTAAGGTGGGAAGATTCCGGACTAAAGGCAGCCTCGCTCTGTTATGCGGACGGACGCATTTATCTGCATGGTGAGAACGGAGACGTGGCGCTGGTTGAGCCGTCTCCGGACTCCTACCACGAGAAGGGTCGCTTCACGCCGGTGGATCAGCCGAAAAAGGCCAATGACATGGAAAAAGCGTGGGCTTATCCGGTCGTCGCCAACGGGCACCTTTACATTCGCGACCACGCCGTGTTGTGGTGCTACGACGTGAAGTCCGTGCAATGATTCAGACTTTCAGGAGCGAACGTGCCTCGGCCATACCCGGAGCAGGGCGCCCAAACTCGCTGGCGGTAACCCGCGCCAGTGCCGAGACATGACGCCACCGAAAGGCCCGGCGCGTGCCGGCAAATTCCTCCGAAACAGTGCGGTAAAATTTCTCCGCGTGTAAGGCGCCATCCTCACTGACCGCGTAGCGCAAAAGCAAGTCGAACACGGCGCGAGGCGCGTGGCCAAGTTCGCCGTAACGATGGATTATTGCGGCAGCTTTGGCCTGGAGATTCCCACGAATGGCCTCATCGGCTTCACGCAGCAACGCTTCGGCGGCGGTCGCCTTGATTTCCTCCAGGTGCCGGGCGAGCGGGAGCGGCTGCCAGTTCAGGAAATCACCGCCACGTGCGGTGCGGTCAAGAGCAACCTGGTAGGCGCCGAGGATCAGGCTCGCGAAGCGATTCCGCGCGTTGCCCACGCGCGCCATGTTGCGCCAGGCATTGGCTGAATCACAGGCATGCACGCCAATCGAGTCGCCATGCACGCTGCCTACGGGTTTGCCAGGCACATCTTCTCGTGGTGTGCGGCCCTGGTCACGCAGAATCAGTTGGTTCGCCGCCAGGGTCATCGCTTCACCAAGATCGTCCGGCGACATTCCTTCCGCCAGCGCCGCTGCCGCCACCTCGGCAGCCTGTGCAGGAGTGGACCTGAAAATGGTCTGGCTCATCTGGTCGACCCAGCCGTCATCCGCCCGCCGCTCTCCGGACGAACGATCGGTCAGTTTGTATTCTTCAAGCATCTTTGGCAGTAACGTGCGTGGCTCATCCCACTTTGCTGTGTGCTGCCACGATTCCGCTTTGACGCAGTATCGGACCGACTGTCGCAACAGGGCGTGGGCCTGCTCCCTTCCGATGAGTCCCAACAGATCCCACGCCCGGTAAGGCAGCACAACGCGGTGCACTTCCGTGCTATCCTGCACCGCAAACAACAACTGATTGAACGCGTCTTCAGGTGAAAGCTGCGCGAGGCGCGCAAAGGTCTGTTCAGCTGCGTTCACGTCTTTGCGCCGAACGGCCTCCCGGAGCAGCTCTCCACCGATCCGATTTTCGGGCAGTGTCACCGGTTGAACGACGTGCAGGACCTCCTGCTTGCGTCCACCGTGCTCCTGGATGCGGTTGGTATTGCGGTACAGAACCTTGAAGACCGGCAGTGGTTTCAGGGCGTCTGGCAATTCCTTCGCCATATGGAACGCAGGCGCCAGAGCCATCATCGTGTGGAACCCGACATAATCCTCGCCCCCAAAAGTGCGCGCGTTGGCAAAGGCGGCGGCCGCGACCAATTCCCGCAATTCAACGCCCGCTTGCAATCGATCTGTGAGGACAGCCAACAGCCGATTGGCCGGCGTCTCCTGCATCAAACACACCAACGGCTCAAGCGAGCCAAACGTGAGCGCATCGGTGGTTTCCTCTCCCAGCGCTCTGGTCAATCCCAGTCCGTGGGCAAGTTCGCGGCCGACTGTCGCCACCAACATCCCTCTTCCAACGTCAGCAAGAAACATTCGACGGGTGGTCGTCACATTCATAATGGTTGTCCGGTGGAATGGCTTTCCATACCCATGCTTTCCTCATACGCCGATTGTTGATTGCGTCAAGAGTCTTGTGGACGCGTCGTAACAGGTTCGACGATCGCCGCTGGATTCAACCTGACGAAGGTCCATGTGAAAGTGGAGTCGGCGCTTTTTCGACTGCGCCAGTTGTCCGAATCTTTCCCTCGATCTGACCCGGCGGTCTCGCGAAAGGTCTGTCCCTGATCGAGTACCAGGGTATTTTCCGACAAGTAACCTGAAACATTTGTTGAAGGTCCAATCCGGTTCCGGTTAGCGCCCGGGCCATGAACGGAGCCAGACTTCAAATGGACCCGACTCGATCGGCCTGTTAGAACTTAATCAGCCTTCCGTAAAAACCTTTCGCCAATCCGCGCGCGCGTCTACAATATCTCCCATGCCCCGACGCCTGACGGATCATCTTTTGTCGGCTCCAAGAGCGCGACGCAGGAGGCGCGATTTGCTGCTTGCCGCCTTGTTCTTGTTGATGCATCCGTCAGCCAAATTGAATGCTGCCGGTCGCGTGACGGACGGGCCTGGTCCAACGGACCATAAGATCGAGGGGCGGCGTGAGGCTTTCACTGGCAGTCGTTTCACTTTGCAAAAGGGTGATGTCGTCGCATTCGTCGGCGGCGCAGACGTCGCGGCGGCGCTCGAGTCTGGTCATTTGGAAACATTGCTGACGGCCAGATATCACGGACTGGACGTGCGCTTCCGCAATTTTGGCTGGGAAGGAGACACCGTCCACGCGCAACCACGCGATGTCGGCTTTCCATCGCTCCAGTTTCATCTTAAACGCGCCGCCGCAACGGTCATTATAGTTCAGTTCGGACGCTGTGAATCCTTGAGCGGCCGGGCCGGGTTGTCCGATTTTGTCCGCGATTACGGCCATTTGCTCAACGAATGCGCCGAGTTGACACCCAGACTAGTTCTCGTCACTCCCCCGCCGTTTGAGCGAAGCGGCGGATTGCTCCCGGATTTGTCCAAACGCAACCCCGACCTGGCGGTCTATTCACAAGCAATTCACAAACTGGCACGCGAACGCCACCTGCCGATCGTGGATCTGTTCAACGAACTGGGTGGTGAATCACATCAGGAACCGCGGTTGACCGGGGATGGCCTGCAACTGACTCCGCACGGCCACGCGCTGGCCGCGGCGGCGTTCGTTCGCCAGCTTGGACTTGTCAGTTTGGCGGCCGCGGCAGGGGCACCGGACGACAATGGGATCTGGCCAAACATACGGCTCGAACGGCTCCGTCAGGTGGTCGTGGCCAAGAATCGAATTTGGTTCAATTACTGGCGACCGGAAAACTGGGCGTTCCTCGGAGGCGATCGGACCGAACAGCCCAGCAGCCGCGACCATCGTGATCCAAGAATCCGTTGGTTTCCGGCGGAGATGGAAAAGTTTGTTCCGATGATTGAAGCGAAGGAGCGCGAGATCGCGAAACAGGCGGACGAGTTGCAATTATGAGGACTGTATGATGTCCAGATTATCTCCACTCTTGTCGGGGCGGGTGCCGCGTGTCTCACGGTTATTGCTCGGTGTCGTTTCTGTCGCGGGAGTTTGTGTGGGCGCGGCCGATCTCGACGATCCCGCATCGGAACGGGCCGCATTCCAGATCGCAGACGGCTTTGAAGTGAATCTGTTCGCCTCGGAGAACGAGGGCGTCGTGAAGCCGATCCAGATGCGCTTCGATGCGCGCGGCCGGTTGTGGGTTATCGGGAGCACCGTTTACCCGCAAATTGAACCCGGTCAGGTGCCGAACGACAAGGTCCTCGTCCTCGAGGACACGAATGGGGACGGGCATGTTGACAAGACCACGGTATTCGCGGACGGCCTCATGATTCCGACGGGCATTGAATTGGGTGACCGCGGCGTTTACGTCGGCCAGGGCACCGAATTGCTTTTCCTGAAAGACACGGACGGTGATGACAAGGCAGATGAACGCCGAGTCGTGCTGCGTGGCTTCGGGACGGGGGACGCGCACCAGATGATCAACTCATTCCTTTTTGGCCCCGCTGGCGAATTGTGGTTCTCGCAGGGGCTGCATATCCGTTCCCACGTCGAAACACCCTGGGGAATCACACGGCTGGAGCAGGCCGGCATCTGGCGGTTGTGGCCGCGCCGCTTAAGGCTCGAAGGTTTCTATGGTTCCGAACACGAGCCCCAGAATCCATGGGGGTTTGTCTTTACGGATTGGGGTGAACCCATCGTCCTCGCCGGCAACAACAGCTCGGCCATTTATCCCGTTCCCGGCCTCATCGTCAACCATCGCGACGACGGGCCTGCGTTGATCTGGAAAAACGGGAATGGGCGCAAGGTGAGCGGCGGCGACATCGTCGGCACGGCGCACTTTCCAGACGCCTGGCAAGGTGCGCTCATCGTCGGAGGCTACATAAACAACGCGGTGTGGTCGCTGAAGATCAGCCAGGACGGCGCGGGCTTCGTCCTCGAAGATTTGCCGCCGCTGATCAAGTCCACCGACCGCAGCTTCCGCCCGGTAGACGTCAAGTTTGCACCAGACGGCTCGCTTTATATTTGTGACTGGTTTAACCCCGTCATTGGCCATTATCAAGCGAGCTTCCGTGATCCCAACCGTGACAAGACGCACGGTCGCATCTGGCGCGTGACAGCCAAAGGTCGGGCGTTCACCCAAGCGCCGCAACTGGCCGGTGCGTCCGTCGAAAAATTGCTGGCGTATCTGAAATCGCCGGATCGCTGGACACGACACTTCGCAAAGCGCGTGCTCGCTGATCGGCCTGTTGAACAGGTGACCACGGCTCTCAAAGGATGGATAGCGCAACCTGATTTGTCCGAACATGACCTGATCGAGGCACTCGGAGTGTATCAAAGTCATGAAGCAGTCGCGCCCGAACTCCTCGCCCGTCTGTGCCGCGCGTCCAATCCGGAAGCGCGCGCCTACGCCGCAAGTGTCGTTGGCACCTGGGCTGATCGGCTCGCAGATCCCCTGGCGTTGTTGCGCCCACTCGTGGCCGACGACAATCCGCGAGTGCGACTGCACGCCGTCGTGGCTTGCACGTATGTAACCAGCGCGGAGGCGATGGAAGTCGCATCTGTCGCTGCGGATTATCCAACGGACAAGTTTCTAGCCTACGCACTGAACCAGGCGGTCTTCGCCCTGAAGCCCTACTGGCTGCCGTTGTTCAGGGCGGGAACTCTAAAGATGGAGAACAAACTGTCACGTATTGACCTTCTCGTTCGAGGGGACGGGACGCGCGATACTCTTCAGGTGGCGCGCGACCTTCTCAAATCGGATTCTGTGGACTCCGCAGCACGCGAAGCCTATCTCATCATGCTCGTCGAGCACGGTGACCCGGACGATCTGGCGAGCCTGCTGACGCTTTCCGATGCACCGCTGCAGGCCCGTATGCTGCAAGAACTGGCTATCGTTACGCGCGTCCGCGGCTTGCGGCCGACGGGCGACCTTGTGGCCCCGCTCCGTCCGCTTGTCGCGAGTGAAAACCTCCAACTGCGCACTGAAGCACTCAAGCTCGCCGGTGTCTGGAGGCTTGAGACCTTTCGCTCTTCGGCTGAAGCCTCTGCCTTCGACAAGGGTGCCGACACAAAAAGCCGCCGCGCCGCCGTCCAAGCCCTGGCATCACTTGGCGGAGATCGCAGCCAGAAATCGCTGCTGCGTCTCGCAAGTGAAGACGCGCCTTTGATACAAAGCGAGGCGATTGCGTTGTTGGCCGAATTCAATCTGCGGGACGCGGCCGTCAAGGCAGCCGAGTTTCTGCACCACACGTCATTCGACCCTTTCTCTTCCGTCGACAACGTGCCGGGGGATAGCGGGCTGCCTGACTCCGGGTTTGGGGAAATCTTTTCTGCATTTTTGCGACGACAGGGTGGAGCGTCGGCGCTGTCGGACGCATTTCAAGCCAAGGGACCGACCAAGCCCGCAGCCGAGGCGGGACTTCGTTTGATGACGGCAAGCGGCAGACGTGACGAACGATTGGCGCGCGTCCTGGCCGACGCGGCTGGCTTTGGGAACACGGCACAGAGACTGACAAGCGAAGACCTCGACGCCTTTGCCGCGGAGGTCCGTTCTCGCGGCGACTCCGGGCTCGGACGGGAAATCTTTCTCCGACCCGAACTCGGTTGTAGCGCTTGTCACACCGTAAATGGCCAGGGAGGTCGGATCGGCCCCGATCTGAGCGCGCTCGGGACCGCGCAAACCGTGGAGTTCATCATCGGCGCGGTCCTGGAACCGCAGAGAGAAATCAAAGAAGGGTTTATGTCCATTTCTGTCCTGATGACGGACGGAGAGGAATATCAAGGGTATCAAATTGCCGAAACACGAGACGAACTCGTGCTTCGGGACGTGCTCCAGTCCAAGGAAGTCCGATTGCGTCTGGATGCGGTTAAGGAAAAGAAGCAGAACGGTTCGGTGATGCCAATGGGCCTGGCTGACACCCTTACCCGCACGGAATTCCGTGACCTCATTCGCTTTCTCTCAGAGTTGGGGAGGCCCAAATAGGTGAAAAGCCGCCAATGATCTCGCTTCGATCACAAATAGGCAACAAACACGGCACTCCCGATGCTTCCGGACGGTCCCGGGAAATGAAGGCTTTCAATAACATCGTGGGCGGGGCCAGCGCACTTTTGATGAAAACTGGAACCCGAAACTACAGGTTACTACGAGCCGTTTCGCACCACCGACTATGACAAGCCTTGCAACTCAACGATATGGACGAGGCCGGCCGTCAATTGCGCCTCACAGAGTGGACCCGCACCGTGAGGAAACGGACGATATAGTGTTCCATGTTGAAAACCATTTGGAATCATGGAGGCACCTTGCTCATTTCATAAGCCTCGCCCGCGCCAAGCGGTTCGACCCTTCGGACGAAGACCATTTTCTGGAATTGAAGGGCGTTATTGTCCAGGAATTGGAATTGATCTTCTCCTCCGGGGAATGCAGCTCACCCGCGAAGGACGACGTTCACACGATGATGAACAACGCCCCTTCCCTTCGCAGCCTGAGCCAATCGAACGAGGGTGCGTTGCGAAATCTCGAACATCAGTGGCACCTGATCTACATTGCATGGCATGCCACGTTGGGCCAAATTAAGGTCAAACACCGCACGCTCGAAGTGCTCCATCCCAAAACAAGCCTTCTGCAGAGGTGGTCGTCGTGGTAATTTGACCTTCCGGTCAGAGCAGTTACGGATGACGCGGTCAGATTTTATCCAATGCTGTTCTAGTGGCATCGGCCAGTGCCGCTATCCGCGCCGACAACGGGAAGTCTGACGGCGCTTCCAGTGTGTAACTGTGTCGGGTTTTGTTCATAATGAGGTAGAAAGCCTCCGGCCACTGTGGGCGCTTCAATGGATCAAGGTCTGGCCGAATGATGCCCCCCTGCGCCGGACGGTCTTCAATGACTGGCGACCGGTCGATCGGGCAGACTTTTGAAACCGCTTCTATCATTTTGCCGCTCAAAGACGGTTCATCATCCGGATTAACTTCATAAACGTAGAATCCGTGCGCCTCCCAGTCTTCGTGGAGACACAACGTCAGGTCAAAGCGTGGCTGCCTTTCCAGCCAGGTGACGTGCGCCCGAACTTCCGCCGACTTGAGGTGGCGGTAGTCGCGATTGAGATCCACGCCGTCCACGTTCTCGCGACGGTTAAGGGGAAAGCCGGTCGGATTCAGGCAGGGGCACAGCCAGATGTCCGCGTCCGCAGGCCAGCGGTTTAGCCGCAACAACTGACAGACCGCGAGCGGGCCGGCTGGTTCGTCTCCGTGGATGCCGGTCGAGATATAAATCTTCCGCGTCTTGCAGTCCGTCCTCGCGGCCGCCCGGCGGAAGGCAAACAGGACCGGCTTCTGAGGCACCGGAATCTCTTCGATTTGCCAATGATATTCCCGGGCGGCAGTGAGATCGTCCTGTAAAATCCGGTTGATATCAACAGTCTCGCCCAGGTAGGCGTTTTTGTTTCTGCCGAGACGTTGAATCGTATGCGACATGCCAGAAAATAAACTGTCGCTTGTGGGCCTCAAGGCAGAGGGTTCTCAAACAACACCACTCGAAGGCGACGACGCGCTGATCCTGATCCTGTCAGAGTCGGCGAAATGCCGCCGCTCCTTGAACGGTGGCCGCATTTTCAGGCCAAGTAATTTCAGCATGTCACGGTCCGCATCATAATCGGGCGAGGGCACCGCACTGGTCAGCATCGTCCCGGTATCGCTGGAAAAAATCGAATTTGCGCCCGCCAAAAAGCACAATGCCTGTTCGGACAAACTGAGACGCGCCCGTCCCGCGGAGAGACGCACGACGGACGCCGGCATCACAACCCGTGCCGTGGCAATCATTCGCAGCGTCACGTCAAACGGCACGTCAGGCTGGTCGGCAAGCGGCGTGCCGGGCACTTTGGAGAGAATGTTGACAGGAACCGATTCCGGGTGCGGATGCATAGTTGCGAGTGTTCGGAGCATGGAAACACGGTCTTCGACTGTTTCACCCAGGCCGAGAATACCTCCGCAGCAGACCGTGACACTCGTTTTCCGGACGTTTTGCAGCGTCCCCAACCGGTCCTGATACGTGCGAGTGGTGATGATGGCTTTGTAATGTTCTTCAGACGTGTCGAGGTTGTGGTTGTAGGCGAAGAGGCCCGCCTCCTCAAGGCGTTTAGCCTGAGCTTCAGTGAGCATACCCAACGTGCAGCAAACTTCGAGGCCCATCGCCGTGACTCCTTTCACCATGTCGAGCACGCAATCGAACTGCGGACCGTCCCGCACCTCGCGCCAGGCCGCGCCCATGCAAATCCGGGTGACTCCGTTTTCCTTCGCGCGACGCGCGATGTCCGTCACCGCGTCGTTATCCATCAACGCCTGCGCTTCAATGCCGGTGTCGTAATGGGATGATTGGGAGCAATACCCGCAATCCTCGGGGCAAGCGCCGGTTTTGATGGAAATCAGTTTGCAGACCTGGACCTCGCGATCGTCGTGATGGCGCCGATGCACGCCTGCTGCGCGGAAGACCAAATCGAGAAGCGGTGCGTCATGGATCGAGCGGATTTCCTCAAGTTGCCAGTTGTAACGGATATCGTCGGGCATCGGTAACGTTGTGTTGTTCTAGTTGGCTCGGCCTGTCCGGAAGCAAAAGCATAACACGCATGGCGTCAACCATCTCAACTTCCGTGGTTGACACGATACCGAACGAGCCGGGCGTTGCAAGCCTTTGAAGAACGCTCTCGAGCCGAGCGGCCTCATTCTGGTTCCGGGAGTGACAACCGCGGCGCGTCGCCCGCCATTAGCGGATTGTCCGCGAATCCGCACGGCTCCAATTTCTCCAGCCAATCATCAATCAAGGCGCGGACATCCCGCAGATCGAGATGTTTGTGAGTGGGAGGGTACTTTTCAAGGTTTGTTGACGCCAGCCTGAGCAAGGAGACAGCCGGCTTCGTGCGGTTCTTTTGTAAATGCACGAACGCGCCCGCCAATTGAATCAGACCCTGATAAAAGGCGCCGTTCGGCCTTCCACGTTCCGGTAACCAGAGCTGTTCCAGGACATCGTGGGCCTCGTAAAATAGACCTTGATTGAAGCACTCGAAATAAGCGAGATAGTGCGCGTCTAGGTCCCGGCCCCGACAGTCTTCAATCAATTTCTCAACCTGCGCGGTTTTCTTGCCCATCAGGCGACGCTAGCACGGTCATGAATCCGCCGGCGAGTTCATTCGAGCGAGACCGAGGCAAAGCGAAGGTTGTCGCGCGCTGGAAAACATGCCCTTGCCCCGAGCCAGCAGTTCTCGAGCCGGCAGGACGTCTCAGGGCAACAAAGCCACGCACACCAGTTCGCCGTCTCCGCGGATGCCATCGCGCACATATAGTCTGCCGTCGGCGTAGGCGGGGTTGCACCAGTTCATCGCGCAAACTTGAGCCCGACCAGATTCCCGGAATTCGTGCGGATCGGCGGCCATGAGAACGAGTTGTCCGCTGTCCGTCAAAATCAGAATCTTGTTTCGCATGACCAGAAATGCCGCGTGTGCCTTGTCGGCCGGCGTAGAAATGATACCCTCTCGCGACCAGAGTAGTTTGCCCGACTCAAGATCGACACAGATGACGTTGCCTCGCGGGCCGAGTCCATAAAGATATTTGCCTACCGCCACCGGACTGGCGAAGTTCATCGCCGATTCCTTGCTCAACCATGCCTGTTCCGCCTTGAAACCTGTGGCATCGAGCGAAACTCTGACTCCGACCAGACCGGCCTGGTGCGAACCCGCCACGACGAGGTTGTTGTAAACGACCGGCGTGGTCACGTGCCGCCCCAACGCTGTCTTGATTGGAATACGCCAAAACAGTCTGCCGTCCTTCGGGTCAAGAGCGATCAATCCTTCAACGGTGAAACAAATCAACTGGCGTTCGCCGGCCAAAGTTGCGATGATGGGCGCCGCATAGGCGGCCTGATCGTTTTGCGATTTCCAGACCACCCTGCCAGTGTGCTTTTCAAAACAGACCACGCCGGCTCCGTTCGTCCCGCCAACGCACACGTAGAGAAAGTCGTTGTCAACCAGGGGCGAGCCATTGTTGCCGTGGCGCGTCGCCCCTGACGCGTTACCTTTCTCACCTATGAACACAGCACCAAAATCGTTCGTGAAATTGGTCCTCCAGATCCGCCGGCCGTCAGTGGCTTTCAAACACTGCAACTCTCCCTTGCACGAGAGCGCGTACACGCGGTCGTCGTCCACAATGGGCGTGCATCGTGGGCCGCTGGGTCCCTGCATATCCTTGAACGGGTCATCAATTTCCTTGCGCCAGAATTCCCGCGCCGATGCGACATCAATCGCGTGAAGGGTTTCCTTGCCGCTCGGGTTGTCAAAATAATAAACCCTGCCGCGCGCCAGGACGGGCGACGCCAATCCCTCACCGATCTTGATCCGCCACAAGACTCTTGTTTCCGCCGTCAGTCGATCAGGAACCGCTTCGTCATCCGGAACGTGGCCCGTACGTGCCGGACCCCGCCACTGCGGCCAGTCGAAGGCCAGGACGTGAAGCAACGAGCCGGCAAAAAACAGGATCACCCCGTGACGCACCCGAAAAATCATGTGGCGAATTCACGGGCAAACGAACATGGCGTCAAGCAGGAACGCCCCGGTAGGAAAACAAAATCCGTCCGTGTCCTTGAACACAGCGCCGAATCGCCTGCTACTTCCCGGCCGGAAAATCGCGCCGGTATCTTTTCAATAACGCACGCGGATCATTCCGCATGAAGTAAACCTTGCCGTGAAGCTGCTTGACCTCCCCGGGCTTGAGTCCGCCGACCCGCGGGTCGTTGTGCAGGCAGACAATCACACCTTGAAACAATTCCTGTGTTTTGTCCCACCCCATCGCTAGCAGGTATCGGCTGTCTGAAGAAAAACAGCCAATGAGCCCGTTGGTTGGCCGGTCCGGACTGATCGGTCGCGGATTCACATCTTCGAGATTGACTCCCATGGGAACATAAACCTGGCCACCGTGATACAGGGCATCTTCTGCACGGCACGTATTATCCAGCGTGATCAAGCCTTGCTCGGTAAAAATGAAGCTTCTGGTGATGTAGTTGGACTGATTGCAGCCGGTGAACCGATCCACCCGCATGCATGGCTGGAACCACTGCACATCCGCAAACTCGCGGCCGCGATTCCTGAGCGTCACCCGGAAATCCACGTCATCCTTCCCCGCACGGATTTCGTGCAGCACTTCTACGTCCGGCTCGATCAGTGTTCGCAATCGCACGTGTCGCCGGTCCTTGCTCGCAAACGTCAATTCCGTTCCGTGCGGAATCGTTGTCAGATGCCAGTCGCGTCGGGTCGAGCCGCTGCGGCAGAAAGCTTCCAGATACCAGATGTCCACTTTGCCGCCGGGGATTTTCGATCCCGAAACGGCAAGCATGTTGTTCGTCCAAACAACCGAGAGTCCATCCGCGGCCCGCAGGTCCGTTGCCATCGGGGCCGACGACATAAAAGCAGCCGTCACACAAACGCCGACTCGATTTATCGTTTTCATGATTCGGTTGAATGACGGTGCCGCGGCAATCAATTCTCGGTCGCCCATCCAGGTGGATCCTCGAGACGAAACAGGGTTTCTCCCGCTTTCGGGACAAGCAACACGCCTTCGGCCTCGCGTCCGGCGAAGTCTTTAACATGGATTGTGTCAGGATCACGATAACCCAGATTGATCCGACGACATTTCTCCCGAGAAATCCGCGTGGCAAGAGTAACGCGCGCGCGCGGCACCTCGACACCGGCTTCGAACGTACCCAGACCGTAAACGTGCGCGCAATGGGCGAGCACTCCCCAGGGGTACCGTTTGAACCTGTCCCATTGCCTGAGGAA
>DATNDF010000096.1 GCA_035607015.1 Candidatus Angelobacter sp.
TGCGGACAACTCGCTGGTCATGGACTGGCGCGTGGTGAGGTTTGACACCAGCACACTCACGGTGCTGCTCGCACTTCGGGCGGCGTCGAGCACTTCCATCTGGATGATGCCCGGGGCCGTGTAGCTGGAGCGGTCGAGCAAAACAATTCCCACGCCCGGCCGCGTCAGATTGCCGGACGTGACCAGCGCAAAATCCTGATCGATCGCGGGCGTGCTTGAGATTGCATCCTGCACAATCTTGCTGGCTCGCACGCGTACCAAGTAGTCGCCCGCCACCGGTTGCGAGAGAAAAACTCCCTCCACATTGTTCAGCTTATCCGGCGTGGGCGCGTTCGGCACCGATTCGCCCGCGCCAAACTGGTTTCCGCGATATAGTCTCCCGTCCGGGCCAATCACCTCCAAATCCAGATCGTTCACCAGCGCTGGCAGCGCCCCCGGAAATCCCGGCACATCAGTATAGGCCAGGGTGACCTTCAGCGGTTCGTCCGACGCCTCGACAAAAACGTGCTGTTCATAGACCTGGCTGTTCGTCAGCAACACCGTTTGATCGAGATACTGATAATAGCGCGGCGCGGTGTTAACGTTGGTCACGATG
The DNA here is from genome assembly GCA_035607015.1 of Candidatus Angelobacter sp. Classification (NCBI taxonomy): domain Bacteria; kingdom Pseudomonadati; phylum Acidobacteriota; class Terriglobia; genus Candidatus Angelobacter; species Candidatus Angelobacter sp. Next base: position 596 of record DATNDF010000096.1, read on the forward strand.
ATGTTGGTCAAATTGATGCGCCCCCAACCTTCGTCGTTGTTCGGCACCGGGCCGGGACCGCCATTGGATTGGTCCAGTGCATCCGCTGAATTGATCAGCGCCGCCTTGACCAGCGCCGGCGAGGGCGCCGCGTTGGTATGCGTGCTTTGGTAATACTGCACGAATACGGCAGCTGCGCCCGCCGCGTGCGGACCGGACATGCTCGTGCCGCCCATGTAAACGTAGAAATTATCAATCGCCGTCCAGGCAATCGCGGCCTCGTCCGGTGCCGCGGACGACGCGGCGGAGGCGATCCAGCTTCCGGGCGCAACTAGGTCCGGCTTGATGCGACCGTCCGCAGCCGGCCCGCGGCTGGAGAAATCGCACATCGTGTCTTGGCCGTCGGCATAAAGTCCGTAGGTCAACGCCAGTGTGCCCGGAACATTCTCCGAAGCGCCCGTGGCGATCACGTTTTTGGCGGAGGCCGGGCTGTCCACCGTCTGCGAGTCAGGACCCGCGTTACCAGCGGAGAATTCCAGAACGTAAGGCTGGTCGCCTGCTGTGCCTGCGTCCGCGTCCCGCACCAGCTCATCGAACTGCGCCGCATCAATGTCGTAATCGCCCTGCACGTCATTGCCCCAACTGTTTGATCCAATTTTCGCCCCATGCCGCACCGCGTCATGTGTCAGCGTCTCGTCGCTGGGAAACGGACTGACCTCGTTTGCGCTGTCGTCGAAAATGCGCTCGACAAACAGATTCGCGCCGGACGCGACGCCCAGACCGTAGAACTGGCCGGTGTCCGGGTCGGTCTCGCCCGTCGCCGCGTTGCCCGCGACAATGCCTGCGCAATGAGTTCCGTGTCCGTATCCATCTGATCCGTCCGTCAAGCCGCCGTAATACTGGAATCCGACCACGCGTCCGAGCATGTCCGGGTGCATCGCGTTGGTGTTGCCGGAATCCAGTCCGGTATCGGCCACGCATACCGTTACGCCCGTGCCGTCGAACCCAAGCTGCTGTGTGACGGTGGGCGTGGCGGCGTTGCCATCGTCGCCGCCGACCAGCTTCGAGGCGGCTTCATCCACCAGCTTCCGCTTGGGCGCGCGCTCGATCCAGAGCACCGCGCTTGATTGCGACAGCGCGTCCAGCCGGCCCGGCAGCAATTCCCCTCGCACAATGATGCCCTGGCGCAGATGGCTCTCGTGATGAATCACCGCCATCTGGGAGCGCACGACGGCGATCTCCGCCGGCGTCGCCGACGAGGACAGCAAAATGTTGACGCTTACCGTCTCGTTGGTTCGCGCTGCCGCCGTTGCGGCGGCAGCAAGTCGCGGATGAACCTTGAGTTCCGGCCGGTAAGACCCAACCCAATGAACGAAATTCAATGCCCCGACACTCGCGGGCGACACGGTGTTGAATTTGGCGATGAACGTGTCGTCAGGAACGTAGCGGACCAGTTCCACGCCCGTCTGGCCTAACTGCTCTCGCCAGGCGGGTTGTAACGGGCCGGTGAACTGAACGAGAAATAAACCGGAAGCCGCCGGCACGGACGTCCGGGTTTGGACCGCGGCCGCCGCTTTGGGTGGGGTGGAAATCGCTCCGTTGCGAAGGTGGATTGTTTTCGTGTCCGCTGCCGGCGCGACGAAATCGCCCAGGAAAAGGCCCAGCGCTGTCCACAACAGGATCATCCGCCGGCCAGGCTGGGAAAGCGTCACGCGCATAACCTATTCAAATACAGCCTTTCCACAAGGCGCAACGCCGATTTGCCGCAAGGACGATGCCACTTCCTCCGATCAACCATGGTCTGCGTTCGTTGGAACAGGGTCGATCACCAGGACAGCCTTTGTCCGACCCGCCGAATTATTCTGAACGCAAAAAAAGAAAGGCAGAATATGAACAGACAGCAGTTGGAAATGAGTTTTGAAAGCCCCGTCGCGTTTCGGCCGGTGATTCGGCGGCACCGTCGCATGATCCGCGCCCGCTGGTGGTTTGAGCAGATGCGGCAGGTCGTGGACCGCGCGTGGGACTCGGAGCCCGCGCTGCCGGTTCGCCCGGAGCAGGTCTGCCTGACGTTGGCGCAACGCCACGAACGCAACTGACTTCTGAGGCGCGGTCGTACCGGGGACCGGCCGCACCGCTTGATTCCCGGGTCGAATGCCGATTTGGACTTTGCAACCGGGCGCGGGTGGCGTAGAAATCGCGTTCCGCTGTCGGATTGGGAACTTTCCCACGGCCAGCGACGAATTCGATGAAAACCGAAGTCGAAATCTACGATACCACCCTGCGCGACGGCAGTCAGGGTGAAGGCATCAACTTTTCGGTGGCGGACAAACTCCGTATCGCCGAGCGAATCGACGCATTCGGGATTCATTATGTCGAAGGTGGTTTCCCCGGCGCCAATCCCAAAGATATCGAGTTCTTCCAACAGGCGAAGCGCAGGAAGTTCAAATTTTCGAGGCTCGCGGCTTTCGGCGCGACGCGCCGCAAGCACGTGGCGGTGGAGGACGACGAACAGGTTCGCCTGCTGCTCGAAGCGGAGACGCCAGTCGTGACCATCGTCGGCAAAACATGGCTGCTGCATGTAAGGGAAGTGTTGCGCGCGACAGCGGAGGAAAATCTGGCGATGATCGGCGACACCGTGCGTTACCTCAAGGACCACGGCAAATATGTCATTTACGACGCCGAGCACAGCTTCGACGGATTCAGCGACGAGCCGGAGTATGCGATGGCGACCTGGCAGGCGGCGGAAAAAGCCGGCGCAGAATTCGTGGTGCTTTGCGACACAAACGGCGGCCGGCTGCCGAACGAAATCGCCCGCATCACTGCTCTTGCCCGCGGCCGGCTGAACACCAGAATCGGCATCCACACGCATGACGACATTGGCCTCGGCGTGGCCAACGCGCTCGCCGGCCTGGAGGCGGGCGCCGTGCAGGTGCAGGGCACGATCAACGGTTACGGCGAACGCACGGGCAATTGCAATCTCACGAGCGTGATTCCCAACGTGGCGCTCAAGCTGAAGAAAACCTGCGTGCCCCCGGCCTCGCTGGCCAAGTTGAAGGAGCTTTCACAGTTCGTGGACGAAATTGCGAATGTCCGCCACAACCCGCGCCTGCCGTGGGTCGGTTCGGCCGCGTTCTCCCACAAGGGCGGCCAGCACGTGAATGCCGTGCAAAAGATCGCGCGCAGCTACGAACACGTTGACCCATCGTCGGTCGGCAACAAGCGCACGGTGCTCATCAGCGACCTGGCCGGCAAAAGCAACATCGTGATGAAGGCGCAGGAGCTCGGCTTCAAAATCAACAACGACACGCCCGAACTGAAGTCCATCCTCGCGCGCATCAAGGACCTCGAGCACCAGGGTTATGAGTACGAGGCGGCGGAAGGTTCGCTGGCACTGTTGATTCGCAAAATCCTGAAGCATCAGGAGGCTCCGTTCAATGTGGTCGCCTATCACGTTTCCATGCGCCGGGACGGCATGGAATCGGTGGTGGAAGCCACCGTCAAGGTGCGCGTCGGCGACAAGGTCGCGCATACCGTGGCGGAAGGCGATGGTCCGGTGAACGCCCTCGATTCCGCCCTGCGCGGCGCGTTGACGCAGTTTTACCCACGAGTCAGAAAGGTCCGGCTTACGGACTACAAGGTGCGTATTCTCGATTCGGCAACCGGCACAGCCGCCAAGACCCGTGTGCTCATCCAGTCCACCGACGGCAGTCAGGAATGGGGTACCGTCGGCGTGAACGACAACATCATCGAAGCCAGCCTTCAGGCGCTCGTGGACAGCATGGAGTTTGCGTTATTAAAAAAGTGAGACACGAATTTCACAAATTGGCACTAATTCATGCACGAACTGATTTACAAAGAGGAGTCGTTCAAATTCAT
>DATNDF010000097.1 GCA_035607015.1 Candidatus Angelobacter sp.
CAAGGAAGGCGAGGGCGCCGAGATGCCGGGCATGCTGGTGGCCAGCCGCAGCCAGATCGCCCGAACCGACAGCAATGAGAAGGCCGTTCCCGCCAATCTGCTCACCGTAAGCATTCCGTTCCAATACCGGATCACCGACCTGCCCGCCTGGGCCTACAATCACGCCAACTCCGACGAATTGCTCCAGGAGCTGGCCAACCGCGAAGTCGTCCGCTACCTCGTGAACGTGGACATGGAAAACATCATGTCGAGCGGCCGGCTCGCCGCGGCGGAGGAGATTCGCCGGCGCGTTCAGGTGCGGGCGGACGAAGCGAAACTCGGCGTGAAGATTGTGTTCGCCGGCTTGCAGGACATCCATCCGCCGCTCGGGAACAAACGAACCCAGGTGGCGGCGGCGTTTGAACAGGTCGTCAGCGCGGTACAGGAAAAACAGACGAACATCCTTTACGCGCTGGCGTACGCGGCGGAAAAAATCCCGTCCGCGCAGGCGGAGGCCACAAACACTCTGGCGCAGGCGCGCAAGGAGGCGGTGACGAAGGTGGCGCTCGCGGAAGCGGAGGCCGCCCGCTTCACAAATCAAATCATCGCTTACGAGGCGTCACCGTCCGTCTATGTGCAGCGATCCCGGCTGGAAACGCTCGCGCGTTCGCTGGAACCCGTCCGCAAGTATGTGCTCGCAGCCACGAACACGCAGGACATTCTCACCCTGAATCTCGAGGAAAAAATCCGGTCGGATCTGCTGGGCGGGGTGATCCTGCCGCCGGATGCCACCAAATCCTCCCCGACGAACCGATGATTTTGAGTTTGCGCTTATGAAACGAAACCCCATCACCTTGATTACCGGCGGCGTCCTGCTGGTGATCGTCGCCTGCATGTTGTTCACCTTCCAGGTCCGCCAGACCGAAGTCGCGGTGGTAACCACCTTCGGCGAGTACTCTCGCAGCATCACCGAACCCGGCTGGAAGATCCGGTTGCCCTGGCCCATCCAGAAGGTCTATGAGTTCGACAACCGCATGCAAAACTTCGAGCGCAAGTTCGACGAAACCATCACCCGCGACCAGATCAACCTTGTGATTGCCGTCTACGCGGGCTGGCGCATCGCCGAACCGAAGCTTTTTCTCGAAAGCTTCAACGGCGACATGACCAAGGCCGAGCAGACCCTCGAGCCGGTCATTCGCAACGCCAAGAGCGGCATCATCGGCCAGTACAACTTCAGCGACCTGATTTCCACGAACCAGGCCGAGCTGAAGTTCGACCAGATTGAGAAGGAGATGCTCGAAGCAGTGCAGGCTCAGGTCAAACGGACGTACGGAATCGCCATTGAAACGCTGGGCATCAAACAACTGGGACTGCCGGAGAGCATCACCAGCACCGTGTTCGAACGCATGAGGGCCGAGCGCCAGCGGCTGGTGGCCACCTATCAAAGCGAGGGCGAGCGGGCCGCGAAAATCATCCGCGCGGACGCGGACGCGAAAGCGAACCGAATTCTTGCCGAAGCCTCGGGCGAGGCCAAGAAGGTCCTCGGCGAGGCCGACGCCAAAGCGTCCGAATACTACGAAGTCTTCCGGAAGAAACCCGAGCTGGCCATTTTCCTGATGCAGCTCAACGCGATCGAACAATCGTTGAAGGATCGCTCCTACCTCATCCTCGGACCACAGACGCCGCCGTTCAACCTGCTGAATGGCGCGGCCGGCGACAGCAACGGCTCGTCGAAAAAATAGGAACCGGTGATGGACAACGATCATCCACATTCCGAACACGACCACGGAGCGCCGGGGCCAGGACCATCGGCCGCGCCGGAACCTGCGCGAGGCGTCGAAGACGCCAGTGCGCGAGCGTTATCCGATGCGCTGCGGAGCAGTTTCAACATTGTCAAACTGCTGATGGGCGCTCTCGTGGCGGCCTTCATCCTCTCAGGAGTGTTCACCGTCAAACCGAACCAGGTCGCCATCAAACTGCGCTTCGGCCGGGCCGTCGGCACGGGCTCCGGCCAGCTCCTCCGGCCCGGTCTTCACTGGAAGTTTCCTTATCCGATCGACGATGTGGTTTATGTTCCCGTCGGCGAAAGCCACACCGTCACCTCGACCGCCGGCTGGTACTTCCAGACGCCGGAAGAGCTGGCGTCCGGTCAGAAGCCCCAGCCGATGGGCATGCTGCGCGCCGGCGTGGACGGCTACACGCTGACCGGCGACGGCGACGTGATTCACGCCCGCGCCACGCTCAGTTATCGCATCAGCGATCCGCTCAGTTACGTGTTCGGCTTCCGCAACGTGACGAACCTGCTTCAGCATGTTCTCGACAACGCGCTGTTCTATGCCTCGGCCCGTTTTAACGCCGATGACGCGCTGTATCGGAACAAACTCGCCTACCAGGAGGCCGTCCAGGCTCGCGTTGTGCAGATGGTCGAGAGGCTCAAACTCGGAGTGAAGATCGAGTCGGGCGAAGTCCGCACGGACACCGAACCGCCCGTGGACGTGGCCGAGGCTTTCAACAATGTCGTCAAGGCGCAGCAGCAGGGGGATATCAAGATCCAGGAGGCCGAAACCTACGCGCGCGGGGCCACCAACAAGGCGGTGGGTGACGCCACCGTCATCCTGCGCGGCGCGACAACCTCCAGCAACTACCTCGTAACCACCGTCGCCGCCGAGGCCGACCGGTTCACGAAACTGCTGCCCCGTTACGAGGCGAACCCGGAACTGTTCAAACAGCGCCTGCTCTCGGAGACGATGGGGCGGGTTCTGACCAACGCGCTGTACAAGATTTTCCTGCCGGAACGGCCGGATGGCAAACCGTGGGAACTGCGGTTACAGTTGAGCAAAGAACAGGAAGTGCCGAAAAAAGAAACGCCGAAACCGGAGTAAGCCGTATGCAAGTGACATCTTTGATGAGCCGGGAGGAGCATGACCACGCCCACGATCACGACCATGAGCACATCCCCGTCCGATTGTGGCAGATGGTCATTGGCGTGATCTTCACCGCCAACTCTTTCCTGGTGGAATGGGTGTTTGAAAAGGGCAGCATGGTGGCCGGGCTGAGCGCCATGGTGGGCGCGATCATCCTCGGCTGGCCAATCGTCACCACCGCGATCAAGGACATCCGGCGCGGCATCCTCAGCATCAACGAACTGGTGGCCATCGCCGTTCTGGCGGCATTCGCCTCGGGGGAATCGCAGATCGGCGGCTATCAAACCGCCGGCATCATTGCGTTCTTCATGCTGCTCGGCGAGCTGATCGAAACCCGCACTGCGGCCGGCGCGCGCGCCTCGATCGAATCGCTCATCAAACTCACCCCCACAAAAGCGCGCCGCATCACCGCCAAGGGTGACGAGGAGGAAGTGGCGGCGAAAGATCTCGCGGTCAATGACACGATCCGCATCCGACCTGGCGACAATGTCGCTGCCGACGGCGTCATCGTCAGCGGCCAGGGTTCATTCAACCAGGCCAACATCACCGGCGAATCGCTGCCCGTGGACAAGAAGCCGGGCGACGACGTTTTCGCGGGAACCCAGAACCTGACCGGTGTGTTGGAGGTGCGCGTCACCCGCGCCGGGGAGGACACGACGCTCGGGCGCGTGCGCGAGCTGATCTTGGCCGCAGAGAAGACCAAGCTCCCCATCATGCGGATCATTGATCAGTACATGATCTATTACACGCCGCTCGTGCTGGTGTTGGGCGCGATGGTCTGGGCGTTCACGAAGGACCTCGACCGGGTCATCACGGTCCTCGTCATCGGTTGTCCGTGCGCGTTCATTCTGGCGTCGCCGTCGGCGATGGTCGCCGCGCTTTCGGCGGCGGCCCGCCTCGGCATCCTGATCAAGAACGTCGGTGACATTGAACTCGCGGCGCGCATCAACGCCTTTGTGTTCGACAAGACCGGCACGCTCACGACCGGCAAACTGGCGGTGAGCCGGCTGGCGCCGTTGGGCGAAACAAAACCCGCCGAACTGCTCCGGATCGCTGCTTCGGCCGAGCGATACAGCAATCACCCGACCGCAAAAGCGCTCGCCCAACTGGCCGATGAGGCAGGCGTGCCGCTGGCGGAGCCAAAGGATTTTGCCGAGGCCGCCGGGCGCGGAATCAAGGCGAAGGTGGATGGCGCGGAGATCATCATTGGCCGCGCGCAATGGCTCAAGGACAACGGCATCCGCGAGGATTTCATGAAATCCGTGGATCTGAACGAGACGGAGGGATTCAGTCTGATTTTTGTTGCGCGCAACGGGCAGTGCGTCGGCTGGGTCGGGCTTCAGGACCAGACGCGCTCCGAGGCACGCGAAGCGCTGGCCACCTTGAAGGAAAACCGCGTGCGGCGCATCGCAATGGTCTCCGGCGACCGCCAGCCGGTCGCGGCGCGCGTGGCTCGCGAGATCGGCTGCGAGGAGGTCGTCGCCGAATGCCTTCCACAGAACAAGGTCGAGTTTGTCCGCGAAATGAAAAGCCGCGGTTATCGCGTCGCCGTGGTCGGTGACGGTGTCAATGACGCCCCGGCGCTGGCCGCGGGTGACATGGGCATCGCGATGGGCGCCGCCGGCAGCGAGGTCGCCATCCACAGCGCGACCATCGCGCTCATGAACAACGATCTGCGCCGCCTGCCCTTTCTCGTCAGGCTGTCCCGCCAGACACGCGGCGTCATCAACCAGAATTTCCTGTTCGGCGTTTTCTTCATCATCGGCGGCTGGACCGCCGGCG
>DATNDF010000098.1 GCA_035607015.1 Candidatus Angelobacter sp.
GGATGTCCACAACGACCCCATCGCCTTTTCCATCGCGTGCGGATTCCCCGGCTTCGCCTGGCCATCACGCAGAAGGAGAACGAGTCGTTGATGGAAGCGATGGCCGCGGTCAGTTGAAGGGCCACGGCGCGGCTTCTTCCCTATCCTGCTTAGGGCAGCGACCGGAGCTTCTCCCCACGCCGGGGCGTCGCTCCCGCTGAATCCAAAATCTTTAAATCCCTCCCCGACAGATGTTTCGCCGCCCGGTCGCCCGATTCAAAACGACCCGGAAGTTTTCACACGGATTCGCGCGGTGTCAGGCGTCATGGTCATGTGAGTCTGCCAGTAAAAGCCAACCAGAGAGTAATCAGCCAGACAACGCCTCCAATCCACCATGAGACGTTCGAGGAGACAAATCTCGCCCAAAGTCCGAGCCACAAAAAGCCACCAAGAATAAAACCCATCATGTAACCAAAAATACCTATCGCGCCTGCTCGCTCAAGAAACGAATGGCCGATGTAAACAAACAACGCTCCCCATATCGGCATGAATGCAAAACAGCCGCTATACCAGCGCAGCTCTGTCGGCGTAGCGTTGCGGAAACGCTCTCCCATCATCAACCGCAAAATGAATAAACCTAGCCAAGGCATAAAGTGTAAATGAGGCCTAGACCTTTTGGCTTGTGAACGAATTGGCGGGCGTCTGTTTGACTTGTCGCGTTGATTGCCCCGCGGATGCGGGACCGATCCATCTGTTTAGAAGTTCCGAAGAACTGTTCGTTAAACTAGAAAGGAAACAGATACTCATGAAATCTGCTCCAAATATCCTCCACCCCCCCGGTTTGGCCGTCCACAAAGAAACCATCGACTTTTCCATCGCGAGCGAACTCGCCGGCTTCGTCTGGGCCATCGCCCGCCAGATGCCACCGCACCCGCCGAAGGCCTGAGTGAAGAAAACTTTTAGAGAAAAAAACGGAATCCCGATGAACAGAGCCCGCGGGACTTTTCTGGAGCATCGGCAGGGATCCGGTCAAGCCGCACACTTTCGTGAAACGTTAAGGGCGCCAACCAATCCGGACCCTGAGCCCGGTGCGAACGAATAATCCTTCCGAGGCTCAACCATGAGCCCGTTCCGGTTACTTTATTTGCCCTTGAATTTCTCCAGCTTCGCAATGAACACCTTTGCCCCTCCCTCGGCGTAACCGACCTGCCGGCCGACTTCCTTGCCCTGATCGTTTAGTACCACAAAGGTCGGAAATCCCTCCACGTTGTACTTCTCCTGAAGCGCCTTGTTGGCTTTCTTCAGCGCCGGGCTGAGCGGCTTCTTGTGTGGGAAATCCAGTTCCACCAGAACGAGGTTTTTCGCGGCATATTGTGAGAATTCAGGCCTGGAGAGCGCCTCGTTCTTGAATTTAATACACCAGCTGCACCAATCCGAACCTGTAAAGTCGAGCAGCACCATTTTCTTTTCTGCCCTGGCCCGGTTCAGGGCCGCGGGAACATCGGTCATCCATTGAGGTTCGGCCACGCACAACGTTGAACATGCCAGCGCGGCGAGAAGAACATAAACGGGTTTTTGCATATTCATCCTTTCGATCGATTTGCGGTTGTTGATTCTGACTTTATCCGTTCCCTACGGTTCGCGCCAGACCTTTTCGTGGACGATTTCGGCGAACCAATGGAGTTCGCGACCGGTTCCCGCGCCGATGCAGACCCCGTGACGCCGGGCAACAAGTATCCTGTTCCCGACGCGGTACCTTGAAGCAGACTCGACATTCATTGGCCGTCCGCCGCCACCGGCAGGGTGAACACAAAAATCGCGCCGCGCCCCGCTTCCTGCCGGACGCTCATCCTGCCCTGATGATCGTCAACGACGCGTTTGCAGATGGAAAGGCCAAGCCCGGTGCCACCGGCTTTACCGTAAGTGGCAAAGGGCTCGAACAACCGTTCGGCAATCTGAGACGGTATTCCCTTTCCACTGTCCTCGAATTCAGTGACAACCTCCCGCTCCTTGCGCGCAATCCGGATTTTGATCTTTCCGCCGCCCGGCATCGCGTCGCAGGAGTTGCTCACCAGGTTGTAAAAAACGTGGGCAAGTCGTGTCGGATCGACCAGCACATTGACCTTGGGCGGCGCCGGCGCCATCTCGATGTTGACGGATCGGGCCGTCAGCTCCGGCCGCAATTCATCGATGATTTCATTCACGAACTGCGCGTAATCCGTCTCGATCAAATTGGAGCTCGTTTTGTCGCCGCGGGTGAACTCGAGAAATTCAGTGACCATTTTCCCCATGCGTTCCACCTGCCGGCGGATGCGGCTTTTCCCCGCCGCCTGCATTTCCGGCGAAGTGCCCTGAATGCTCATCATTTCCGCCGACATGCCGATGATGTGCAGTGGATTCTTCAGATCATGAATGATTGTTCGCGCGAATTTGCCCACCGTAACCAAGCGCTCCACCTGGAGCGCCTCGTCGATGTATTTGCGGTCAAACTCGCGCAGGCGCCGGCTGAAATCCCGAAGCATCCGCAACGCCAGTTTGGGATTGCGCTCCAGAACTTCAGCAAGGTTTTCGCGGGGGACAAAGTAAACTTCGGAAGCCTCCTCAGCGATCGCGTCGGCGGAACGCGGTGCGTCGTCCAGTACCGCCATCTCACCAAAGAATTCGCCCGGACCGAAGGTCGCGAACACCCGTCGTTGGTCGTCCCCGAAACGGGCGCTGATCTGAATTTTCCCGTGAATGATGAAATAAAGTCCGTCACCTGCGTCGCCTTCCTTGAAAATGCGCTCACCCGGTTGAAGCGACCTCAGCTTGGAAAAACGCTCCAGGGAGGTCAGGTCGCCCTCGCCCATTCCTCTGAACATTTCCGTGCTGCGCAGCCCTTGCACCGCGGCAGTTTAACCCGGTTTGCAGCCGCGTAAAGGGGAAGTATGTCACGGACTTGACAGCCGGTGGGAATTCCCGACGATTCCTCCGTGCCAGCCCGCTGGATCAGCTCCGCCCTGTTGCTCTCGATTGTTTCGCCGGTTTTCGGCCTCGCGGAAGATGCACCGGCGTTTCAGGTTGGAGTGGCGCAAGTGGACATTACTCCGGACCAGCCGATCCGGTTGACCGGTTATGCCGTCCGCAAAACAGAGTCCGAAGGCATCGAGCAACGACTCTGGACCAAAGCGCTGGCCATCGGCAGCGACGCGGACGGCCCGGCACTCCTTATCACGGTGGACAACTGCGGCGTTTGCGCCAACGTCATTGACGAAGTCGCCGAGCGGTTGAAAGCAAAAGCGGGCATCCCGCGCGAGCGCATCGCCGTGTGTTCGTCTCACACTCATTCGGGCCCCTGCACCGTCGGCTTCGCGCCCAACATTTTCGCCATGCCGATTCCATCCGGTCATCAGGCGACGATCGAACGCTACACGCGGCAGTTGACGGACAAGCTGGAGCAGGTCGCGCTGTCCGCGTTGGCGAACCGACAGCCGGCTCGACTGGCCTGGAACGAAGGGACCGCCGGGTTCGCGCGCAACCGCCGCGTGGTGGTCGGGACCTCCGCCCAATTCGGCGACAACGCCCTTGGACCGGTTGACCGTTCACTGCCGGTTCTTTGCGCAATCGGACCCGACGGCAGGGTGCGCGCGGTGCTGGCCAACTATGCCTGCCATTGCACCACGCTCGGCGGAGAGTTCAACAAACTTTGCGGCGACTGGGCCGGCTTCGCCCAGCAGGCGATTCAACGCGATTTCCCGGGTGCGGTCGCGCTGACGTCGATCGGTTGCGGCGCCGATGCCAACCCGTATCCGCGCGGTGGCGCGGACGGCGGACTGGCGCTGGCCAGGCAGCATGGCGAGGAACTCGCCGCCGAAGTAAAACGCATTATCGAAGCTCAGATGATTCCCATCCGCGCGAAGCTGTCCTGCCGCGCGAAACGTTTCGATCTGCCGTTCGACAAACTCCCGACACGCGCGGAATGGGAGGAGCGTTCGAAACAGGACGGGATTGTTGGTTACCACGCGAAGAAAAATCTGGAACGCCTCAACCGGGGAGAATCACTGCCTCCCTCCCTGCCCTACTTCGTCCAGTCCTGGAGTTTTGGCGACCAACTGGCCATGGTATTTCTCGCGGGCGAGGTCGTGGTGGATTACGACCTGCGTCTTAAAAAGGAATTCAACGCCGACCGTCTCTGGATCACTGCCTATGCCAACGATGTCCCCTGTTACATCCCGTCACGGCGGATTCTTCGGGAGGGCGGATACGAAGCCGAAACCTCGCTCTGGTATTACGACCGGCCGGCTCGTCTTGCGCCCGCGATCGAAGATTTGATTGTGAACGCTGTGCATGATGTAACGCCGAGGGAATTTCTCGCCGATCCCAAAGCCGCCGAATTCCCCGCGCCAAAGTCACCGGAGGAATCGCTTGCCGCGATGCGAACAAAACCCGGACTCACGATCGATATCGTCGCCGCCGAACCGCTGATCGTTGATCCTGTGGCGATCGATTGGGCAGCCGATGGCAAACTGTGGGTCGCCGAAATGCGCGATTACCCGATGGGCATCGACGGGCATTGGAAACCCGGCGGTCGGGTCAAACTTTTGGAAGACACGAACGATGACGGCAAATACGACAAGGCCACGGCTTTCATCGACGGCATCCCGTTTCCGACCGGCGTAACGGCTTATGGCAAGGGCGTGCTGATCTGCACCGCGCCGGACATCCTCTATGCCGAGGACACGGACGGCGACGGCAAGGCGGACACGGTGAAGAAACTCTTCAGCGGATTCGCGACGGAAAATTATCAGGCGCGTGTCAACAGCCTGAGCCCCGGACTCGACAACTGGATTTACGGGGCGAACGGTTTGATCGGCGGCACGATCCACGGCAGCGCGGGCGGCAAGGAAGTGAACATCAGCGGGCGCGATTTTCGAATGCACCCCGGGATGGGCGAGTTCGAGCCGGCGTCAGGTCTTACGCAGCAGGGCCGTGTCCGCGACGATTGGGGCAACTGGTTCGGTTGCGACAACAGCACGCTGCTCTGGCATTATCCCCTGCCCGATCACTATGTCCGTCGCAATCCGTTCTTCGCTCCACCGGAACCGCGAGTTTTTGTGCCCGCCGACGCCGACCCCAATCAACTGTTTCCCCTCAGCCGGATTCTCGACCGGTTCAACGATCCCGGTTCCGCCGGTCGCACCACGTCGGCCTGCGGCCTGGGCATTTACCGTGACGAGATTTTGGGTGAGGATTTCTACGGCAACGCATTCGTTTGCGAACCCGTTCACAACCTCGTCCATCGCCTCACCCTCAAACCGGACGGCCTTACGTTCAAGGCGTATCGCGCGGCGGACGAACAGCAGAGCGAGTTTCTTGCGTCGAAGGACAACTGGTTTCGTCCCGTGCAAGCGCGCACCGGGCCGGACGGCGCTTTGTGGATCGTGGACATGTACCGATTCGTGATCGAGCACCCGCGCTGGATTCCGCCCGAGCGTCTCGCGAAACTGGATGTCCGCGCCGGTGATGACAAGGGGCGGATCTACCGCGTTTATCCGCGCGGCAAAAAGCTCCGGCCCGTTCGCGATTTGACGCGACTGGATCCGAAGGAGCTGGCCGCGGCCCTCAATTCTACAAATGGAACCGAACGCGACCGTGTCCA
>DATNDF010000099.1 GCA_035607015.1 Candidatus Angelobacter sp.
AAAGGAACGGAATTCCAGTGATGTCGCCGGGGTATCAGCCTGCAAGGTCATCGTGTTTGTAATCCAGCCCGCGCCGCCGGCAATTATGATGTTCGTCGCCACAACGCCGTTGGTAAGTACGGAGACAACGGGCGGGGTCGGAGGGTCAAGGATATTGTCCCGGCCCGGATCGCGCGAGACCATGAAGCTGAGCAAGTACTGACCGTTGGCAGTCGTGCTAAAATTGGTGATGACACCTCCGGGTATCCAGTTGGTGATAATGCCGTTGGTGTCGGTCGAACTCCACCCGCCGTTCAATACCAAAAACTTCTTACCGGGAACGTGGGGAGGAAATCCATTCGGATAGTTTGTCAGTCCGAGCGGATTCGGGATGCCGAATACTGTCACCTGTCCCGTGCTGACCTGCCAGCCGGAAACAAAATCTCCCGCCAGATAGGTGCCGTTCGTCGCATTTTCAAAGCCGTCGTCCACCACCAGACTGTTGGTGAGTGATGTCACGACCGTGCTGTTGGTGAATGGGGCCAACGCAAACTTGATCGGCACATCGGTCAAATTCGTATTTTCTGTGAAGACTGCGTAAAACGGCACGGTTGAAACCCGCGTTTCGACCAGCGAGAACTGATCGAACAACATTCCATATCCGACAGGCGCCAGCTCCAAGGGCGTTCCGTTCCGGACCGCGGTGAAACGGATTGATCTCGTGCGCCACGACGTCTCGCCCGCCACCCTGTCCACCGCACTTCCATCGAGAAGAACATCCGCCTGTGAAGAGCAGTACACGGGCGGAACAAGATCGGCGCATTTGCCCGCGTTGCCGGAGAGCAGGATGTCCTGAATGTCGTTTACCGTCAACGCCCGGTCATATATCGAGATTTCATCCAGGATCCCTTTCCATGCCGAATTCGCGCGGCCACTCCACGCGCCGATCTGCAGCGGGGCCGTGTTGACTCCGACGGCACTGTTAGCCGTGCAAGTGGCCGAACCGACCAGCACCCCGTTGATGTAAACTGACCTGGTTGTGCCACTCTTCACCACTGCGACATGCTGCCATACACCGGGTGTCAACTGGAACGGCGCCGTCGTCCAACATTCATTGCCCGGCGTACTACCCGCGTTCTTCCAGCCGGCAAAATAGAGATTGGAATTGGTCGCCGCGTCCATTTCGATGCCAAAACCGTCGGTCCCCAAGGAATCTTCCTTGTGCAGAATGTTGGCGTACGGGTTCTGCGCGGCGTCCGGATTCACCCAGAACTCGATGGTGAAATCGCCCGTCAAGTGCGCCCTCGGCCAATCGGGAACGGTAATCAAACTGGTCACGCCATCGAAACTGAACGCTTCATCAACCTCCCCCGGGACATAGGTGATGCCACTCGTCTGCCCCGAATTCCCCACACGGGCCGTCGCAGTCTCCGCGAGGGCGGGCCACCAACCCACGATGTTCGCGGGAAACGGGCCGGGATTGAGCCGGTAGGCAAAATTCAACTGATAAGACCGGCCCGCGGTTGTCGGCAACGTACGAGAAATGCGCCCCGACCGCAGCGCGAGCGAATTGGTGCCCGAGAACGCAATCGATCCGTCGTTGCGGATGCCCACAAGGTTATCAGTGACCTTCCATCCGTCCACAACGTCTCCGACGAAATAATTCGTGGCAGCCGCACCTTCGAAGGTGTTGGTAAACAACGTCACCTGGTTGGTTGCCAGCCCTTCGCTGATGCCGTAGCCGAGGGTGTTGGTCCGGCCACGGTTTTCGGTGAGCAACACCCGCGTTCCTTGCGGACTCACCAGGTGCAGCACCAGATCCGAAGCCCGCGGGTCGTCAATGCGCACGCCCACGCGCACGTCGGCGACTTCACGCGCTATCGGCACAAAAATGCTCGACCGCGTCACCGCGTCGTCAAGCATCAACGAAGGAGTGTCCGTGGACAGAAAATCTCCAATGGCTTGCGGTGCCAGAGCAAAATCCAGGTCTGCCCTGATGCGGAACGTGACGGTGGCCGCGCCGGGGTTGAAGACGCCGATGAAATAGCGGCCCGCGTTCAACGGAGGCACGTCTCCCAACCCGATTGACAGGGATCCGCCCGGCGGATCGATCAGCGCCGACTTGTCAAAATCAGTCGTGGATGGTGGGCCTCCGCGTTTGAGATATAAATTCAACGGCCCGGTGACTTGAGACAGGGTGATTGTCAGTTTGCTCCCGTCCACCGGCACATCCACGAAGTAATAGACCCATTGATTGCCGAGGACCGATCCAGCCACGCCGTTGGTCCCAAAAAGATCCTGGTTCGGCTCGACCCTCAGCGTCAGGCCGTCCACCCTGCCCGTTCGGCCGCGGGCGTCATCGGTCATCGTGAGCAACCACACTCCGGTGCTTCGTTCGCCGACAAAACTGTTCAAACTGCCCGGTCCTTCGGTACGGCGGCTCAAAAGAAACTGGCCGCTGCCGCTGTCATCGTAAACAAGGTGGAAAAAGGTGTTGGTCGTTCCGTCATAGCGGTTGTGGTTGTTGAGCACGGCGAATTGATCCTCGTGACTCAGGTTGCCGAGCAGATCGCCGACGGATTGATGGGTGATGTCATTCGTCACGATGACCCGTGCGATGGTTTCCGGTCGAATGCCGATCGCGAACATCAGCGCCGCGCCGGGCTGGTCGGGCGCCCCGTCCGGTATTTCAACCGTGGGCGGCATGCCGCGCAAAATACGGCTGCCGTTGTCTCCCGCAGCGTCAAACGGCGTGTCCGTGGAAAGACTGACGATGCCAAACTCCGCGCCCTGCTGGTCCTCGGATTTCACTCCTATGTAATAAATCTGGTCCAGACCCACGACCGCGTTGGTGAAGACCACGACCTCCGTTCCGCCCCGGTTCAGCGATTTAAAGGAATTCGTAATGGCCGCCCCGTCCAAGTTCGTCAAAGCCGGATCCATCGAAACGTATAGATCAATGTCCGCATCAAGGTTGCGCGGCCGCGACAGGTCCGGCGGCAGGAAGGTGATGAAGGCCACGTTGCTGCCGTTGGTGAGACCTGTCGTGTTGTTCGTGAAAAACGCGTTTGTGAACACATAGAACCGCCACTGGTTCGTGTCCCCGTTCACAGATGGAGACAGTTGAAAATTCGCGCCCACGCGCTGCTTCAACAACGGCATCCCGTTCGTCAACCCGATGACTTCCGTGCGCTCAACCGGGTTGGCGGCCGCGCTGGTCAGCGACATGAAGGCGTCCGACAGTTCCCCGTTGCCCGATGACATGACCAGCGCAAAATCCTGGACGATGCCATTCGTGTTGGCCGTAACGGCGTTGACGCTCACCCGCCGGCCCACCACCGTGATTGAATAATTCGTGCCCAGCGGCGGCTGGAGAAAAACGTTCTCGACGTTGTTGACGAAATCAAAAGGGGCGGCGTTCGTCCCGCCCAAATCGCTCGGCTGGGTGAAATCGAATCCGACCGGCATGTTGTTGCCGAGGAAAACCTCTCCTGTATCGAGATTGGTGACAATCAGGTCCAGGTCGTTCACCAGCTTCACTCCGGCGCCCGGGTTTCCGGGCGGATCAGTCCAGACCAGCGTCACGCGCAGAGGGTCCACCTGGCCATCCGCGGAAACTCCCAGATTCCACGTCCGGCGCTGACCGGTCGCCACGACGTTCGTCGGACTCTGGTCGAAAAACCGCACCGGCCAGCTCGTTTCGTCGGTCGTATTGGTCAACGCCGTGGGCAGACTGTTGGTAATATTGACAAGCCCCCACCCCTGCAGGTTGATCACGCTGGACGGGCTCAAATCATAGTCCGGGTTCACCGACCGCGCGCCGTTGATCAGGAGCGCCTTCATCAGCGCCGGGCTGAAACTGCGCTTCAGCTTCTGTTCGAAAAACTCCTGCATCAACGCCAGTATGCCGGAGACACTCGGCGCCGCCATGCTTGTGCCTGTTTCGTAGCGATAATACGGCCCCAGGGAAGGGATCAGCGGGTCAATGGTGCTCGCGTCCATGTTCAACGAAAGGGTCGAGACGACGAACGTGCCCGGCGCCACCACGTCCGGTTTGAACCGTCCGAAGTCGCCTTCGGTTCCGATGCCGACGTTCCCGCGGCTGGAGAACGCGGCCACCTGGTTGTCACTGTCCGTGTAACCCAGGAACGGCGCATTGGTCTCGCCGTTTATGACCGTCTCGTTCGTGATGTTCCGAAAACTTTCTATCGCGCCGACGGTGATGACGTTCTTTGCCGTCGCCGGCGCGGAAATGCTGTCCGGCTCGCCCACCGTCCCGTTTGTGCTGCCGAAACCGCTGTTGCCCGCGGCGAAGACATAAACAATGGGCTGCGATCCTGTTATTTCCGGCATCGCGTCCCGCACCGCCGCGTCGAAGCTCGCCGAGGCGGAGTTGTACTCGAACGCGCCGTTGTAGGACCAACTGTTGTTCGACACGAATGCGTTGGTGTGGCCCAGGCCGACGAAGTTATTGGAAGCCGCCGTCTCCTGGAGGTAACTATCGGAGATGATCGGTCCCACCTGCAAGTCAATTGGCAGCACAAAAAGATTTGCCGCCGGCGCCTTGCCGCGAAAGTTCGCATTGGTCACGGATCCCGACGGCGGATTTCCGAGCGTGTCAAATACCGTCGCCGAAAGTCCGCCGCTGCTGATGATGGTTCCAGCCACGTGCGTGCCGTGGCCGTCCGTGTCAAGCTGTGTGACAGACAAGTTGGTGTCCGTGCTGGAAAAGAAAACCCGGCCGGCCAGATCCGGATGCGACTGATCCACGCCGGTATCGTTGATATTGACCGTCACATTGGTGCCGGTCAGGCCGAGATAATTCAGCGGTGTGACCGCGTCCTCCGACACCCCGGTTCGCACCCGCGACAAATCATTGAGCAGCGTCCGACGGTTGGCCGGCTCGATTCGTTCCACACCCTGCAATTGAGCCAGCGTCACGAGGCTGTCTGGATGCGGATTGATGGTCACCATCTGCCCGAAGGGTGTGCGCTCCTCTGCGATCACCTCCGCTCCCAGGTCGCGCAGCGCGGGCAACGCGGCGTCTTTTGCACCCGGAAAGAAGGTTACGTTCAACGAACGGTCCAGCGGCAATGACTGATTTTGCATCGCCAGCGCCAGCAACGGCTGCGCGAGCTTGTAATAAGGCTCATACGACATTACCGCGCGGATGCCCGGCAGGGCGGCAAGCTGCCGCGCCCCGTCCGCCGATACCCGTACCAAACCCGCGTTGTTTGGGATGTAGGATACAAACTCGGCGCCCGCATTGCGCAACGACGTGTAAAAAGCGCCGTCGAGCGGACCGCGCGATTGAACGACGTAGCTGCCCGGATCACCCTTTGCCCGCAATTGT
>DATNDF010000100.1 GCA_035607015.1 Candidatus Angelobacter sp.
TTGAATTTGCGCGGCAGATAGGTCTTGCCGTAGAGCGGGTCCGTGAAGTCCTTGTTGGCCGGGTCGTCGAGGTTCAACTGCGCACCGTCAATCCATATCGAATGATACGCCCTGGTGCGGGGCGCGAGCGCCATGGCCGCGCGCGAGCAATCCTCGAACACCTGCTGTCGGGCTGGGGTGTATGCGGGCGTGGGGGGTGCCAGCACGTTGCGGTTCACATCGCCGCAGGCTGAAAGTGTCGAGAGCAGCGATTCGTTGATGCCTTTGACCAGAGCGCGAAGACCGGACTTCACGACCCCATGAAATTGGATGCTCTGTCGCGTGGTGATGCGGAGCGAGTCGTTGCCATATCGCGCCGAAAGATCATCGAACACAATCCATTGCCGGGACGTCATCACGCCGCCGGGGATGCGTCCCCGGATCATCATGATGTATTTCTTTTGAGTCTTGCGCAAATCTCGATCATCTTGCTGATAAATGCCATGAAACTTGAGGAACTGGACATCGTCCTCTGAAAAGCGGTCGCTATTGGCGTCCGCCAGCGTATTGGCAATGCCGCCGGCGAGCGTCGGGGTCGCTTCCTTGATGACTTCATTGTGCGTCACTTTCGGTGG
The DNA here is from genome assembly GCA_035607015.1 of Candidatus Angelobacter sp. Classification (NCBI taxonomy): domain Bacteria; kingdom Pseudomonadati; phylum Acidobacteriota; class Terriglobia; genus Candidatus Angelobacter; species Candidatus Angelobacter sp. The sequence continues at coordinate 615 of DATNDF010000100.1, forward strand.
CGCTTCGGAGACAATCATAAGTTATACACTAAACATGCTTAATTATCATCAACCTCTGTAAAATGTCAATGTATTCGCGTAAAGGTTAGCTCCAAGACTGTCGGCGCACAAAGGAATTCCACCCGAACGCAACGTTTCGAGTCGCGTTCAACCATTGGCCACTTGCATCGGAGCGTACAATGCCTACAGTGACCCGCTTGGCCGATGATTTCGCTGCAGCATGAGCCGACAAAAGACCTACTACTTCGACAATAATGCCACGACGCGAGTGGCGCCACAAGTGGTGGAAGCAATGCTGCCGTTTCTGACTGAAGACTGGGGCAACCCATCCAGCGCCTACACGTTCGGCAATCAAATCGCCCGGTGCATCCAGGACGCGCGGGCCAAGGCGGCCGCGCTCATCAACGCCGATCCACGTGACGTGATTTTCACCAGTTGCGGCACCGAGAGCAACAATACGGCAATTCACAGCGCGCTCATGACGAACCCCGGCAAACGGCATGTCGCCACGACGGCTGTGGAACACTCGGCCAACATCAAATTCTGCGAGCATCTTCAGAAACGTGGCTACGCGGTGACGTTTCTTCCAGTCGAATCCGACGGTTCGTTGGACCTGCATCTGCTCGAAAAATCCATCCGACCCGACACGGCGATTGTCTCGGTCATGTGGGCGAACAACGAAACCGGCGTGATTTTTCCCATTGAGGAAATCGCGGCGATCTGCCGCAGCAAAGGCGTGCTTTGCCACACGGACGCCGTGCAAACGCCGGGCAAGCTGAAGATTGATGTGCAAAACCTTGGTGTGGATTTCCTGTCGCTGTCCGCGCATAAGTTTCATGCGCCAAAAGGCGTCGGCCTTCTTTACATCAGGCGACGTACGAAGTTTCAGCCTTACATCGTTGGTGGCCGTCAGGAGGGCGACCGCCGTGGTGGGACGGAAAATGTACCTTACATCATCGCGACGGGTGAGGCGGCGGAACTGGCGGCGGAACATCTACGGGAAGAAAACACGCGGGTGCGCGCCTTGCGGGACCGGCTGGAGGACCATATCCTTAAAACCATACCGGACACGAACCGCAATGGGGCAAAGGACGGGCGCCTGCCGAACACGACCAATATTTCTTTCGGTCGCGTCGAGGCCGAGGGGATTCTCGTGTTGCTTGACCAGGCAGGCATTTGCGCGTCAAGCGGTTCGGCCTGCACCACCGGTTCGCTCGATCCTTCGCACGTCCTTGTGGCAATGGGCTTGAATCCGGCACGCGCGCGCGGATCGGTGCGGTTCAGCCTCGGTGTCTATAACACGGATGAGGATGTGGACTACTTGTTGAAACATCTGGCGCCAGCCATCGCGAAATTGCGGGCTGGCGTGCCGGAAGACACGGTCGGAACACTGGAGACCGCTGGCCGAAAGCCGCGCAAAACGGCGGCATGACAGTTCGGAACGCCTCCGGATTTCCGGGGTTCGCTCCGAAATTTTCGTGTTCAAGACACGCTTTCCTGCTTAACTCTCCGGAATGGATCAATTGTTGAACCTGCTGCGCGAAAACGCGGCGCTGACACCTGCCCAGCTTTCCAAAATGCTCAACCTCTCGGAAGCCGAGGTGGCTGCGAAAATAAAAACCTACGAAAAGGACCAGGTCATCCTTGGCTACCGCACGATCGTAAATGAGGAAAAGCTGGGGGTGGATCGGGTGCGGGCGGTCATCGAAGTGAAAATCACCCCCGAACGCGGCGGCGGCTTTGACCGTCTGGCCGAGCGTATTGCCAAGTATGCCGAGGTTCGATCCTGTTACCTGATGTCCGGCGGATACGATTTGCTGGTCATCGCGGAAGGCAACAGCCTGCGCGAAGTGGCGTCGTTTGTTTCGGAGAAGCTGGCGACGATTCAAGGCGTGCTTTCCACGTCCACACACTTCATGCTCAAGCCCTACAAGGAACAGGGCATGTTGATGGCGCGCGAGCAGAACGAGGAGCGACTCGCAGTGACGCCGTAATATGAATGATCCCCGGAAGCGACTCCCTTTGCTCCGGACGTCTTACAGCCGTTTCATCGCCGAGTCCATCGCCGCATAAAGCTGGTTCATCGTCGTTTCGGTTTCGTCACCCATGTTCGAGATTCGGAAAGTTGTGCCCTTGATTTTCCCGTAGCCGCCATCAATGAGAAATCCCTGGTCCTTGACCAGTTTTTGCAATTTGGCGACATCCACTGCACGCCCCCCGGGCTTCGCGCCATTATTTACGCAAGTGAGTGTGACCGATTCAAAATCCTTTTCCGGGAAAAGCGTGAATCCATGCCGTTCCGCCCAGTTGCGGGTCATCTGCGCCAGTGTTACGTGCCGCTTGTAACGAACATCGAGTCCTTCGGCAAAGATGTCTTCGAGCTTCGACGCCAGCGCATAGACGTGCCCGATGCTGGGCGTGCTCGGTGTCATGTTCTGTTCGGCATTTTTTTGGAACTCGACAAAATCGAAGTAGTAGCCGCGGTCCCTGCTCATCGCCGCCCTGGCCAAAGCGGCCGGCGAGCAGGCGAACAGCGTCAGGCCCGGGGGCATGGCGAACGCTTTTTGCGTTCCTGCCAGCAGCACGTCGATGCCGAGCGCATCGAATTCAATCTTCGTCGCCGAAAGCGAACTGACCGCGTCCACGATGAACATCACATCGGGATATTTCCTCTTTAACGCGGCAATCTCCACCAACGGACTCATCACGCCGGTCGAAGTCTCGTTGTGAATCAGGGTGAGCGCGTCAAACTGGCCGGAGGCGAGTTTGATGTCCACCTGTTCCGCGCGGATGGGCGAGCCCCATTCGACCTGGAGCGCCTCGGCGTCCTTGCCGCAGCGTTTCGATACATCGAACCACTTGTCTGAAAAAGCGCCGCACATACAGTTGAGCACTTTTTTGGAAACCAGGTTGCGAATGGCGCCCTCCATCACACCCCAGGCGGACGAGGTGGAAAGGTAAACGAGTTGTTTCGTGAACAGCAGTTGTTGGAGCTGCGGCTGGACTTTAGCGTAGAGGTCTTTGAACCCCTGTCCGCGATGGC
>DATNDF010000101.1 GCA_035607015.1 Candidatus Angelobacter sp.
AAACAAACGCTGGGTCCGCAATGTCATTGATGATTTTGTGCTGGCCAGTCTGGAAGAGCAGGGGGTTGCGCCTTCTCCGGAAGCGGATCGGGTGACGTTGATCCGGCGGCTTTCCCTGGATTTGATTGGCCTGCCACCAAAGCCGGAGGAAGTCAGGAACTTCATCTCCGACATGAACGACGGCGCGTACGATCGGCTGGTCGAGCGACTGCTGGCCTCGCCGCATTTTGGTGAACGCTGGGGCCGGCATTGGCTGGACCTGGCACGCTACGCTGACAGCGACGGTTACCAGATCGACAGGCCGCGTCCCTACGCCTATCTGTACCGGGATTGGGTCATCAATGCCATCAATCGCGATCTGCCGTTTGACGAGTTTACGGTCGAACAACTGGCGGGCGATCTTCTGCCCAATGCGACACTTGAACAAAAGATTGCGACGGGCTTTCACCGCAATACACTCGTGAACAATGAGGACGGCGTCGATCAGGAGGAGTATCGTTGCAAGGCGAAGGTGGATCGAGTGAGTGTCACTGGTACGGCCTGGCTGGGGCTGACGCTTGGTTGCGCCGAATGTCACTCCCACAAATACGATCCGATTTCTCAGCGAGAGTTTTACCAGCTCTATGCCTTCTTTGACAGCGCCGAGGAGCGGGAAATGCCGGCACCACAGCGGGCCGATGCCGGCGCGAAGGCAATGGTTTTCGATGCGTCGGCGAACGCACCCAAAACGTACGTCCATGTCCGCGGAGATTTTTTGCGGCGCGGAGACGAGGTTCAACCCGGCGTTTTGTCGGTACTACAGGAATTCAAACCCCGGAGCGCCAAGCCGGATCGGCTCGATCTCGCGCGCTGGCTGGTTGACCCGGCGAACCCGTTGACCGCTCGTGTCGCTGTCAACCGCTTTTGGCAGCACCTGTTTGGTCGGGGTCTGGTGAGCACGCCGGAGGATTTTGGCATGCGCGGAGAACCCCCGTCGCACCCCGAACTGCTCGACTGGCTGGCAACGGAATTCATCCGGCAAAAATGGAGCCGAAAGGCGATGATCAGGTTCATCGTGTCGTCCGCGACGTACCAGCAATCGTCGCGTTCCCGGCCAGAACTTGCCGAGCGCGACCCTCAAAACACGCTCGTTGCGCGGCAAAATCGCTTTCGGCTGGAGGCCGAAGCGATTCGCGACGGTTATTTGGCCGCAGGCGGACTGCTGAACGATGAAGTTGGCGGCCCGAGCTTTCATCCTTATATGCCGAACGACGTAAAGGCGCTGGGCACGGCTGGAGCGTTCACCTGGGTGGACACCGAAGGGGCGCAGAAGTACCGACGCGGGCTGTATATCTACGCGCAACGGACCGTTCCTTATCCGGTTTCAATGTTATTTGACCAGGCGAATCCAAGCGAGACGTGCCCGCAGCGCGAGCGCTCCGACACTCCGCTGCAGGCGCTGACATTATTGAACAACGGCATCTTCGTTGAATGTGCGCATGGATTGGCCCGGTGGATGATGGCGCGGCCGGGCGGGAGTCCACGCGAGAAAATTGGGAGCGGCTTCGAGCGTTGCATGGGGCGCGAGCCGGCCAGCACAGAGCTGGGCAGACTGGAGAGGTTGTTCAAAGATGAACGCCGGTTCGGTCAAGGAAATCGTGCGTCTGTCGCCGGGCCGGGTCAGGGCACGGCGGATCCAGCGACGGTTGAATCGGATGGGGCGGCGTATATGACCGTCGCGCAGGTCCTGATGAACCTGGATGAATTCGTCACCCGCGAATGACCACGATGACTCCGCAAGACATCATTCAGCTGACGCGCCGGGATTTTCTGGTGAACACCGCCCGTGGCGTGGGCGGGTTGGCGTTCGCATCGTTGTTGAAGGCGGACGGCTTGCTTGCGGCCGAACCCCAAGGCGTCCCGGATCTGTCGGTCGGGAATCCGCTTTCGCCCCGGCCTCCGCATTTTGCGCCGAAGGCGAAGCAGTGCATTTACATTTTCATGGAGGGTGGCACGAGTCAGGTTGATCTTTTCGATCCGAAACCGAAGCTGAACGAGTTGGATGGACAAAAACTCCCGGAATCGCTGACACAGAACGTGCGTTTTGCGTTTATTCAAAAGGAATCTGCCGTGCTGATGGGGAGTCCGCACCGGTTTCGCCGCTACGGTCGTTGCGGAATGGAGCTCTCCGAGATGCTGCCGTGTATCGGCTCGTGCGCTGAGGAAATCGCGCTCATCCGGTCCATGCATACGGATGCGTTCAATCACCATCCGGGCGAATTGCTGATGTACACCGGCGCGCAGAACTTTGGACGCCCCAGCGTCGGCTCATGGATCACCTATGCGCTTGGCAGTTCATCGCAAAATCTGCCCGGCTACGTGGTGTTGACGGCGGGCCGCGCTCCGAGCGGTGGCAACACGATGTTCACGAACGGCTTTCTGCCGTCGGTTTATCAAGGCGTGATGTTTCGCAACCAGGGGGATCCCGTGCAGGATTTGAGCAGTCCGGCCGGAATGACCGCGGAGATGCGGCACTACGGTCTGGACGCGTTGCGCGACTTGAACCGGATGCGGCAGAAAATTGTCGGCGACCCGGAGATTGCCGCCCGGATAGCGTCCTACGAGCTGGCGGCGCGGATGCAATTGGCCGCGCCGGAATTGACGGATCTCACCCGCGAATCAAAGGAAACAATCGAAGAGTACGGCGTGGAGCGTGACTCTGGTGGCATGAAAACCATCCGGGGAGGCGGCCCGGAAACATTCAAGACTTTCGCGCGGAACTGTCTTTTGGCGCGCCGCATGGTCGAGCGCGGGGTTCGCTTTGTTAGCATCCATCACGCGTCTTGGGACCATCACAACGACCTTGATTCCGATCTGCTTTTCAACTGCCGGGTGGTTGACCAGCCGATCGCCGCGCTGTTGAACGATCTGAAGCGGCGCGGGTTGCTCGACAGCACGCTTGTGGTCTGGAGTTCCGAGTTCGGGCGCACGCCGCTGGGCGAAAACCGCCCCAGCTTTCACGGTCGCGTGAGCGGACGCGATCACCATCCGTTCGCTTTCAGCGCGTGGATGGCCGGGGGGGGCGTGAAAGGGGGGCAGGTGATCGGCGTCACCGATGACCTGGGTTGGAACATCATCGATGAACCGGTGCATGTGAACGATTTTCATGCCACGATTCTAAGGTTGTTTGGTCTGGACCACACCAAGCTGACCTACCGATATCAAGGCAGGGACTTTCGGCTCACCGACGTCGGCGGGAAAATCGTTTCCAAGGTGGTAGGGTGAGGAAACCGCGCGAGCTGTGCGACGTTTCAGGTGAGACCCAGAAATTACTTGCCACACGGTTTCTTGAACTCTTAGGTTGGCAATGCGGCCGGATGC
>DATNDF010000102.1 GCA_035607015.1 Candidatus Angelobacter sp.
TTGCTGCACGACCAGAAGCGGGTCGATTACACCTACGCGACCGATGACAAGGCGTTGGAGGCGTTCATGAAGCTGGCGCGGCTCGAAGGGATCATTCCCGCACTCGAAAGCGCGCACGCGATTGCCGAAGTCATCCAACGGGCGCCGAAGCTGGGCAGGGACAAGCTCATCATCGTGAATCTCTCCGGTCGCGGCGACAAAGACGTGGCGCAGGTGGCGGACAAGGTGCGCTTGCAAATGCCGAAGTGAATTGATCGTAGATTATCCGCTCCCCGATTCCCCGTAAGGGCGCCATGCTGGCGCCATCAACCGTGATAAATCGACGCTACAAAGCTACGATACCGTTGAGCGCAACCTTCCCTTCCGGAAAAGGATTCGCGTCACGGCTTCAGCCGTCATGAACCGAAGCCGGCGGAACCAGTCTCGCTGGAAACCCTGTTGCGCGTGCCGGATGTGTTGCAGACGGGCGAGAAACCGGCGGACGCCGAATCCGTCCTTGCCTGTAACCAAGCGCGGACAAAAAAAATCAGGGGCCGCGTCGCCGCGAACCCTGATTTGAATGGCAATGGGTTGAACTAATCGAGTAACTCTTCCGCGATCTGCACGGCGTTTAACGCCGCGCCTTTGAGCAGTTGATCACCAGAAACCCAGAAGCAAAGCCCGTTGTCGAGGGCGCAATCCGAACGGATGCGGCCCACCTGACAGTTGTATTTCTCCGCGGTGTAGAGAGGCATCGGATACTCCTTCTTCTCGGGGTCGTCCACGACGTCCAGCCCGGGCGCCTTGCTCAGCACGTCGCGCGCGGCTCCGACCGTCACCGCCTTTTCAAATTCGGCGCTGACAGCCACTGAATGCGCGCGATAGACCGGTACGCGAACACAGGTCACGCTCGCGCGGAACGCCGGATGATGCATGATCTTCCGCCCTTCGTTCTCCATTTTCATCTCTTCCTTCGTGTAACCCGAAGGCAGGAATGAATCGACCTGGGGCAGCACGTTGAACGCGATCTGATGCGGATACACTTCTTTCGTCACCGGTTTGCCGGAAACGATTTGCCCCACCTGACGTTCCAGTTCCTCAATCGCTTTCGCGCCGGTGCCGGACACCGCCTGGTAACTCGACGCAAAAATCCGGCGCACGTTGAACGCCCGATGGAGCGGATAGAGCGCCATCAAGGTGATGGCCGTGGTGCAGTTGGGATTGGCGATAATACCCTTGTGAAACTCCACATCGCCGGCGTTGATTTCAGGAATGACCAGCGGCACGGAGTCATCCATGCGGAACGCGCTCGAGTTGTCGATGACCACGCAACCGGCCCTGGCGGCACCGGGCGCGAACTCCTTTGAGATGCCACCGCCGGCGCTGAACAATGCGATGTCAATGCCGTTGAAAGAATCTTTCGTCAGTTCCTTCACTGAGGTTTCTTCGTCACGAAACTTGAGTTTCTTGCCAGCCGAACGGGCGGAGGCGAGCAACGTCAATTTGCCCACGGGAAATTTGCGTTTCTCCAGCGTTTTGATCATCTCGACGCCGACGGCACCCGTCGCGCCAACTACTGCCACATGCGGACTCATGTTCATAAAAAGGGGAGGCAATATAGCGACACGCCAATGCCTGTCAAACGTCCTGAAAGTGGCCTAAAGCCGCGGAAGAATAGGACGGAGACACGGGGACCGAATAAAAAAACGGAAGCTTCTAGAAAAAACCTTCACTCAATCCTTGGCAGTTGAACCCTTATAGGAGGCGACGCTATCTGTATACTGTCTATTTGCGCCATAAGAGTCGAAAGATCCCGGCTACGATGAAACCAACGATAACAAGAAATACAGAAGCTTGAATAACCTTGGCCTTAGAATGAGACCTCACTCCATTCAAAAACACGCGGATACCGACCGCGTTGACGTAAATCACCAAAAGCACAATCACTACTGGAAGCAGATACATCGACCATACGGCAATTATCTCGATCATGCGAGGGATTCGAAGGCCGCAAATACTGAATAAGAGGAATGGCAACACCAATGCGATAAACGCCATGGCGGACAACTTCACAGACAGTCTTAGTGTCTTCATGATGTGCGAAGTCGCCTAACTAGACTTACGCCAAAACTGGGTTTGCCCTAGCCCGGTTCGTTGGAACGTGATTTTACGCCTGTATCGGAGTGTTTGGCAATGGAAGGTTTGTCCAGGTATTTGCCACGCTGCCGGTTCGCTTCATAAAAAAACACCGCTGCCGCGTTCCCAACGTTGAGTGAATCGACGCCCGAATTCATAGGGATCGCGACAGCTTCGTCACACGCGGCCAGTACTTCGTCCGAAATGCCACAGCCTTCACTTCCAAACACGAGGCAACAGTCCGAGGTGAGATCAGCCCGTGGCAGCGAGTGCCTGTCGGTGTGCGGATGCGCAGCAATGCAGCGCACGCTGCTGGCGCGCAGTTCGCCCAGCGCTTTGGGAAGGTCAAGCTGCTCCACCACGGGCAGCCGGAAGACGGCGCCCATCGAACTCCGCACCGCGCGCCGAAGAAACGGACTTGCTGACGTGCTGCCGACGAACAGCGCCTGAACGCCAAACGCCGCGCAATTGCGCGCCACCACGCCAACGTTTTCCGCGTTGGAAAGCCCTTCGATTGCGGCGAACAAGCCGGACCGCGCGCGGCGTTGCAACACCGAGTGCAGCGTGTGCGGCACGGGAACTTTGCCAACCGCCAGTACGCCCTGGAACATCGAGAATCCGGTCAGCCTTTCGAGAACTTTCTTTTCGGCGAGGTAAACGCGAGCCTCCTTCGCCCGCGTGCGAATCAACGGTTCATATTCGACAAACCATTTTTCCGGCAGCAGCAGCGAGACAACCACAAATTCGCTTTCGAGCAGGCGGCGCACGACCTTTTCACCTTCGGCGACAAAAATTCCCTGCTGACGATGCTCCAACTGGCGGCGCATCGTCCGGTACGGCGCCAGTTCGGGCTGATCCAGAGAGTCAACCTTTTGAACGCGCAACATGGTTTCCAGACCTGAAATCCTACGAAGCATCAACGGAAATCGTTTGCCGAAGCGTCAATCGCTTTTCGGCCTGTCGCGGATTTGCCCGTCAGGTTTACTCCGTGATGAGAACGTGCGAACGAACATTGAAAGGGGGAAGCCCGCGCTTACGCACGGAAAGAAGCAGATCGAAGCTGAAACGAAGAGTCTGCCCACGGCCGAAAGGGTTGTTCCGGGATCTTGCGCTCCCGCAAGGTCAATGTTGGTAGAATATCTTTTGCCGCTTGCAGTCCAGCGCACTTTTACGGGTCAACGACTCGTGCTCGCGGTTGGCGCACTGCGCGGAATCGCGCTCGGAGCGGGAGGGTGCCGCCTGGCCGTGACCGTCTCGATCCACTTCTGATTCTTCAAGTACCAATCCACAGTCAACTTCAACCCAGACGCGAAATCATGCCGGGGTATCCACCCCAGTTCGCGGTGGATTTTCGTTGCGTCAATGGCGTACCGGCGGTCGTGGCCCGGACGATCCTTCACGAACGTGATCAGCTTCCGCGAATTTCCGCCCGCCGCCGGTTTCAATTCGTCAACCAGATCGCAAATCTGTTCGACGATCCGGAGGTTCGGCCATTCGTTGTTGCCTCCGATATTGTAGGTTTGGCCCGGTGCGCCCTTGCGGAACGCGCACCACAAGGCTTCCGCGTGATCGAGAACGAACAGCCAGTCGCGGACGTTCATGCCATCCCCGTAAACCGGGATGGATCTGCGATGGATTGCGCTCTGAATGACAACTGGAATGAGTTTCTCGGGAAACTGGTAGGGACCATAGTTATTCGAACAGTTCGTGATGACCGCTGGCAGTCCGTAGGTGTGATAGTACGCCCGAACAAGCATGTCAGATGAGGCTTTGCTGGCTGAATATGGCGAGTTTGGCGCGTACGGAGTTTCCTCGGTAAATTTGCCGGTGGGACCGAGACTTCCATACACTTCGTCCGTGGAGACGTGGTGAAACCGGCGATCGCTGAAATTTCCAGCCCAAAACGTCCTGCACGCCTCCAGCAAATGAAAGGTGCCGACCACATTGGTCTGGACGAAATCGTCCGGCCCTACGATCGAGCGGTCCACATGCGACTCCGCAGCCAGGTGCATGACGTGAGTAACGGCGTGCCGTCGGACCACGCTTTCGACGGCAGCCTTCTCGCGCAAATCAACCCGCTCGAACGCATACTTCGGGTGACTTTCGAAATCGCGCAGGTTCTCCAGATGGCCTGCGTATGTCAGACAATCGAGGTTGACCAACCGTGTCACGCCAGGCTCGTCGATGATGTGCCGTATCAAGTTTGAGCCAATAAATCCGGCGCCGCCCGTTACCAGTAAATTCATTGAATAATTCCTTCCGATCTTGTTCGCCGCTTCTCGCCTGGTTAGCTTGCTCACGCGGAGCGACGTCAGCAGTCCCTGGCTTCGGCAGTTCAATGTAAGTCAACCATCACAATTCCAGCCAGCGCCACGATCCAGAGAGAGCGCAGTTGGTCGCGTTCACCGCGTTGCTGGTCGAAGACCTTCTCTCAAGGCGCGGTGCCCTTGTTCCAACACGAGAGCAATCGGGAAATCAAGCGCGCGCCTTGAATCACTCAAACCCGGTTCCACGATTTTTGTTTGAAGCAGGTTTGTCACGCGAAGAAATTGGAGAAGCAGTTTGAAAGTGGTCAACTCCCGCCACCTCCGTTCGAGTGGGGTTCAGGAGGTGCGGGTGCGGTGGAGCAAGAGTCCCCCGAGCAACAATCCCAGTCCCACCACCGTCGCCGACGCCGGCTCCGGCACCACCGTGATCGTCCCGTCCGTGATCGTCGCCCCCAGCCCCGCAAAGTCCGTCGCCCCTTCCTGCGTGTTCCCCAGCGCAAAACTCCAGCTCCCACCAAACCACCCGCTCGTGTCCACCGTCACCACCGCCAGCAACCCGCTCGCATTCACCGTCCCGCTCCCCGTCGTCAGGCTCTCCGACCACACCTGCGGATCGGAGCGGATCGGCAACCGCGCCCCGCTGTTGTTCGCGAAAAATATCGTCGGGTTTGACGCCGTCCCCAGCAGATCCAGCCCCGTGATGTTCGGACCATCAACACTCCCTCCCGTCGGATAACCATCGGCCACCTGCACGTTGAAGTTCAATCCCTGCACCGCCGTCCCCCCGCTGACCATGATCGAGAGGGTCTGCCCCGGTGTGTTCGGCAGCAGCGTATAGTCCCCCACATCGATGACGATCTGTCCCAAGGCCCGGCCCCCGAGCAGCCCGCAGGCAATCAACCCGCCCAGCCTGCCCCACCTGTTCATCATGTTCAATTTCATTGCCGCACGTCTGCTCACCAGGCTCTTTGCCTGGATTCCCAGTGAATCGTTCTTTGTTGTTAATTGCAAGGCTATTGTGACACGATCCGGTAAAACTGTGCCGCCACTCCAGCCTGCTTCTTCACCTCGAATTCATACAGGTTGTTCGACAACTGGTTGAGCAAAGGTTCAGGGGACACCTCCTGCCACACCGCCTGCCCCACCTCCGCCGCCGACTGCAGCCGGTAAAGCCCCCCGTTCAACCCCGAAAATTGCACCTTCAGTGTGTCGTTGCCCGCCACGGCGATCGATCGTATCCTCAGCACCGGCGCCGCGACCGAGGACTGCAACCGCAACGGGCTCGAAGCTCCCCCGCCCCCGGCCACCCCCGGCACGCTGATCAACTGCAATGCCGTCAGCGAGGACGTCGGATTGTTCCGCGCGATGATTTCGTCCGTCGCGTTCACCTTCCCGTCCCGGTTGTAGTCATACGCAAAATCCACCGGCGCCTGCCCCAGCGCCCGCGGGTTGTTCCGCGCCAGAATCTCGTCCGTCGCGTTGACCCGCGCATCCGTCGTCGAATTGCCGCTCTCCCCCACCGCGTTGCCAAAATAAAACACATCCGGACTGCTCAGCCCCGTCGCCGCCGTCGCCAGCACCGTCACCTGCAGCCACTGCTTCTGGATCGCGTTGTCCGCCCAGATGATCGTCACCCGGTCCGAACCCCCGCTCCCCGCCCCCGAACGCACCGTCACACTCAGCGGCGCCGGCGCCGGCGCCCAGCCCCCGGGATTGTTGTCGTTGCCCACCCGGAACGTGAAATCACCCGCCCCCGGAACCCCCGGCAGCAGCGTGATATCCACCATGATCCCGTTGATCCCACGGCTGTAACTGGTGTAATTGCTAAAACTCCCCGTCTGCCCCCCCAACAACGCCACCTTGTCCGTCGCAATCGCCCCGTCATCCGCCCCGTTCGCCCCCGCGTCATTCCCATCAAAAATCGAGCCGTTGTAAAATATGTGGCGATCGGCCACGCTGGCGTCGTTCGAAATCCAAAGGCCAAGCAGAGTAATGGCATCCGCATTCAGCACTGTCGTGTCGATGGGAGGCATGTGGTTCGCTCCGAGGCCGGCCACCCGTAAGTACAAAACCGAGCTGTCAAGTGAACCGGGAACAACCACTCGATTATTGGGATCGCCCAGGTCATTGATTAGCGCGCCGTTGATTATTCCGGCATTGGTGAGCGGCGTCGTTATCCGTGCGTCCCAATTACCGAGACCGCCGCCGCCGGGCTGGTGGCACTGGGCGCAATTAGCGTGCAGGTAGGAACGGGTCCGATATTCCAACGAATAGCCGGCATTGGTCGCACCAACCAATGCCGTGAGAGTGCTCACATCGGATACGTTGGTTCGGAAATAACCCGCCTGGCTCAATGCAAGGATCTGATTGGTCGTGATTCCGCCGTAATCCGTATCACGATTCATCTGCGGGGTGTTGAACCCCAGCGCGAAGCCGCCCGCGGATGTATGGCACCGCAGACACTCATTGCGCGCGGGGTAATGCCAGATCTGGGTGCGCACGATGCCTCCATCCTGAATCGCAAACGACTCGTCCATACCTTCTTCCGGTACCAGCACCGCGTTGGTCGTCGAATCACCCCAGCGATACGTCACTCCGTAAACTCCGTTGGTATTACGGACTATAAATCGCGTCTCTATTCGTTTTGTCGACTCCGGAACGCCGTTGGTCATCTCCAACTCAAAGTGTTTGATCCAGACGGCCCCGGTCGGAAACGTCCAGTTGCCGGTCGGATTAAAATCAATGAACTGGTTGGTGTCGGGGATCGAAAACCAACGACTTTTATTCGCGTGATCCGACCAGAATGGGACGTTGATCGAGTACGGAACGATGCCGGTGTAGGGCGTGAACGAAGACAGGTCGGAAAACGCTCCGGTGTCCGCCAGGGTTGGTGGCAACGGCGCACCGGAAACGAGGTTCGTATTATACACCAGGCGCTTCAGGGTGGCCGCGCCCTGGTCGGCCAGAAGGACGTCTCCGTTGCGCGGATCAATGCCGAACGCGGAGACGCCCGGATTAACCGTCAACAGGCTCCAAGAAGTAGCGTTAGTGCCGTCGTAACGCAGCGACCAGATGTTTCCGCTGACATAGTCGCCAAAAACATAGGCACCCGTCAGTTGCGAGATACGGTCGCCATGATAGACGACACCGCCAATGACGCAACTGCCTTGGTTGGTTCCCGGGCCGTGATCGTATTGAAGTATGGGATCAAGAGGGGAAAAACCAAGCGGCGGTATTCCAGTGAAAGGACGCGTTCCCTCGTAATAGTTCCAACCATAGTTGCCGCCTTTGGCAATTACGTCGATCTCTTCGGTCTTATCCTGGCCCACATCGCCGCAATAAAGCCGGCCGTTCGCTGAATCGAATGAAACGCGCCACGGATTTCGCAGCCCGACCGCCCAAAACTCTGTACGCACCCGGTTCGGATCCACCGGCGACCCGTTAAAGTCGGTGCTTCCAACAAACGGATTGTCAGGCGGGATGGCGTAGTTGACGGTTCCGGTGGCGTTGTTGGTGTTCGCGGGATGCGGATTTGCCGGCAAACTGTCGAACCGCAGGTCCACATCAATCCGCAGAATCCCTGAAAAGAAATTCAAATCGATGCGCTGGCAGTTGCCGTATTCACCGCCCGACCCGCCTTCATCACCCAAAGAAACGTAAAGGTAACCGTCCGCGCCGAACTGAAGATCGCCGGCATTGTGGTTGTCCGCGCGATCAAACTGACTGATCAGAATCGTCTCGGAGTTGGCGTCGCCAAGGTTCGGGTCATTAGTTGAACACTGAAAGCGGGATAATCGGTCGTTCAAACCATTGTCGTTGCTATTCCAAGACGTGTAAAAAAGGTAAAAGTATCCGTTTGTAGCGTAGCCAGGATGGAACGCCAGACCCAGGAGACCGCGTTCGCCAGCCGGCTGATCGCTTATGACCTGGCTCGAAATATCCAGGAACACGGAACGGTCCGGGCTCGCAAGATTGGTGATGACACTCACGACGCCGCGCTGTTCGACAACAAAAAGACGGTTGGTCTCACCGGGCGCGCTGACAATCGCCACCGGATTGGTAAACCCAACGCTTCCGAAGGCTTTGACGGTGGAGTAGCCGTATACCGGCGGCAACGACGGCATCTGCAAGGTCGTGTTCGCGACTCTCCCAACCGGTTGAGCTGATGCGCAGAGGATCCACCCGCATGTCAATCCAATCCCACATTGGCCAATAAGACGGAAGATCATGCGTACGCAAGAGGCCGAAAGCGCGGGTAGTGGCTCAGTTTGAGTTAATTGGTTTCTGAACTCGAATTTGAGCGACTGTAAGCAAGACCCGGCATTCACGCCACGGGGGGAGACACCCCACGGCAGGCACCGGAGATAAAAAACGCACCACCACCAAAGCGCCGAACGCCCATTATCAGAGGCTTTTCACCGCGCTGCTCACCGAGTCGATCACCAGGCTGGATTGAGACTCTGTAAGGTGCGGTCCGATCGGCAGGCTCAACACAGTGCCCGCCAGATCCTCCGCAAGCGGATAAGCCCCTCTCGCCATGCCCGCGTCCGCGTACGCGCCAGACAGATGCGGTGGTACCGGATAATGAATCAAGGTGCCAACGCCGGCTTCAGCAAGCCTCCGTTGCAACGTATCGCGTTTCGGGTGCCTGACGACGAATACATGCCAGGCGGGTTCCGCCCAGGTCGGAACAAACGGCAGATTCAAATCCGCCCGCCCACCGAACCGATCCAGATACTTTTGGGCGATCCGGGTGCGGCGCATGTTCCATTCGTCCAGCTTGTTTAATTTCACGCGCAGCAATGCGGCCTGCAACTCGTCCAGTCGTGAGTTGTAACCTTTGAGTTCGTTGTAATACTTCTTCTTCGACCCGTAGTTGCGCAACATGTGAATCTTGTCAGCAAGTGTGGGGTCATCCGTCGTGACCGCTCCGGCATCCCCAAAAGCACCTAGGTTTTTGCTCGGGTAAAAACTGTTCCCCGCTGCATCGGCGAGCGAACCTGTGCGACGGCCCTTGTATCGCGCCCCCTGCGCCTGCGCGTTGTCCTCGATGACCTTCAATCCTCGTTTGCGCGCAATCTGCACAATCGGGTCCATGTCCGCCGGCTGCCCGTACAAATGCACGGGCATGACGGCCCTCGTTCTGGGAGTAATGGCCGCTTCGATCCGCTCGGGATCAATGTTGAACGTCCGGGGATCGGGTTCGACAGGGACCGGTGTCGCGCCCGCATACGAAACGGCGAGCCAGGTTGCGATATACGTGTTCGACGGAACAATGACCTCGTCGCCCTCGCCGATTTCATAAGCACGGAGGATCAGATGCAGTGCCTCAAGGCCGTTCCCGACGCCCACGCAGTATTTGACACCACAATAGTCTGCGAATTCCTGTTCAAACGTCTCGACTTCCTTGCCCAGAACGTACCAGGCCGAGCGCATAAAACGACGATACGCCTCGTCGAGCTCTGCCTTGAGTTCTTCGTACGGCCCGACAAAGTCGAGAAACGGAACGTTCAAGCGGTCATTCCCCCCATCGCGCGCAGATACTCCCGGTAATCGCGGAAATAATCCTTCTCATCATAAGTCTCGGACGCAAGCACCAGACACACAGAGCCGGAGGAGAAGTTGTCGATCTCTCGCCAGAACATTGGCGGCAGGTGCAGACCATAATACGAACGATTCAATTGAAATCGTTCCTTCTCCTTGCCGTCATATACCGTCACGTCAAAACTGCCGGACATTGCGATCAGGAACTGGTGACACTTCTTAAGCGCGTGCCCGGCACGATCCGCCCCGCCAGGGACATCGTACAGATAAAAGACCCGCTTGAACGCGAAGGGCACGTGCCGCTCGCCCTCGAGAAAGGTCAAATTGCCACGCGCGTCCGAAATCTTCGGCAGTTCAATGATGCGGCAACGGTTGGTTTCCATAAAAAGTGTCAATTCGGTGTTCTCCACGGATCACGCGGTTTCGCGCCCTGTCGATGTGCCCGCTCCCAATCCCGAATCTGAGCCTCCGCGAGCCGGGCCACTGGCAGCAGGCGCTCACGCGCCTCCCGCCAATCAGCGGCACTGAGGGCCAGATGTACCATGTCCACTGCCTGGCTGCCAATTATCCGCGCGGCCCGCTCGATCCTGACCTGTTTGTAACCCATCTTCTGGTTGAGCGACAGGACCGGGCGGTTGCTGGCCACGGTTGTTCCGTGCAGTCGGGCGATGCCCAGAGTGTCAAACACCAGATCGAGCCCTACAATCGCGCTTGGAGATGCCGCAGGCACCCCGGGGCGGATAACCCAACGTCCCGACTCCGCGGTCCTTCCTGATATGTCGTAGATCCCATAGGTTCCGACCGGAGTGCCGGCGAGTGTCTCGACAATGAAATAATAATCGCCTTCGCGTTCAAAGTAAGCATCCAGCCAGGCTTTCTGACTCGTCACGTCCACCGCCGAGTCCCCGATGTTGCCCTTCGCATGATCCAAATTCCGAAGCCACACAATAAAGGCCGCGTCCGCTTCCTGGACCGGCCGAAGGCGCACGCCAAAACCCTCCCCTTGAAGCGAATGCCGCATATAACAGACTTCACGCTCCGAAGAGTCGCGAACTCGATTGCATTGGAACATCAAAATGATTGTCCGCAACCCGCACGGCCAAGTTTCTTGCTAAACGCATCTGACCTGAACACGGATCATTGCCGGACCCCGTACTTAGCCAAAAGCACCTCAATCGCATTCAGGTTCACGAAGTTCTCGGGCACGATATCCACGCCCCCGATCGAGATTCCATGAGCCTTGTCGAGCGCAGCGACCAGAGTGACCACATCAAATGAATCAAGAAGTCCGTCCGCGATGAAATCGCTGGAAGAACTGAAGTCAGATTCGGGCCTTACTTCTGAGAGGATTTCCGCAATGCTCTTCATGTTCGTCATGTCCTTCTTCCTACCGCAACATCACCTCAAGAGCCAGCCCTTCGCCGTGGGCTATCAGAGACTTGTCTCTGATCGTCAGTTTGTTGTCAATCAAACGACTATCCGGCGTCACCTGGTACCCGCCAATCGAGTAAGTGGTTCCCTCCAAAAAGACGTGCGGATCAGGGAAGACTTTGAATTTTCCGTAGTCCATTGACCTTAAGAAGGCGGACATCTTTCTAACGCTCCAACCCAAATCCAATACCCCGTCATTGGGGACATCCTTGGCCCGGTGGAGAACGCCATCTTCCTGAAGAGTGAGGCGGGTTCCTGAACACTCTCCGCGAATCAGCATTGGGATGATGCGTCCAAAAACGCCCGCTCCCACGTCCAATGTTTGGAGCGTCAACTCCAGTGCCGTCACCTGGTCACCGATTAAAATCGGCTGCTGGGCAATAACCTCCCCCGAGTCGATCTTTTTCGTAATTCGGTGCCAGGTGATTCCCGTCTCTTGATCCAACTCGAATATGGCCCACGTCGGAGCATTGCGCCCGCGGTGTCGGGGAAGGAGTGAATTGTGAAAATTAACGATGGACAGATGCGGGTTCTCAAGGACGCTGCCGGGAAACAGGTACCCATTATAGGCACTCACCACGAGTGTCGGAACCGCTAACTCCAAAAAGAAGTGTTTCAAAGCATCCTTCTCTGTAAGCAGGTGGTATTCTACATTGCTCCGGCGGCTGGCGGCTTTGAAAGGTGAGAATGCCTGATGTTCGGGCTCAATGCAGACCGGTTTTCGGCTGTGCGCGAGGCAGTGTTCGAGGCAGGCGGACGGCAGCCGGCCGGTCCCAACGATAACGATTTGCTCAACCATCGGGCTCGATTCGAAGAACTCAGGCAACACGCTCTAACAGAGCCTGCCGGTCGATCTTTCCATTCGGATTGCGCGGCAGTTGGTCCATACGATGGAACGCTGTTGGAAGCATGTATTTTGGTACAAACGCGGTCAACCGTTCGCGGATGAAGGCCGGGGACAGGTCTTGATCGCATTCGAAAAAAAGCGCGATTTCCTTCTTGGCCTGGTCATAGACAACGCAGCAGTTTCGGACGCCACTTACCTGCAGTACCGCGTGTTCAATCTCCCCGAGTTCAATCCGGTAACCGAGATGTTTGATCTGATAATCTTTGCGGCCGACAAACATGATCTCTCCT
The DNA here is from genome assembly GCA_035607015.1 of Candidatus Angelobacter sp. NCBI lineage: Bacteria > Pseudomonadati > Acidobacteriota > Terriglobia > Candidatus Angelobacter > Candidatus Angelobacter sp. The sequence continues at coordinate 12,495 of DATNDF010000102.1, forward strand.
CGTCCGTTCCGGTAAACGAGATCGCCCGTCCGGTAAATCAATTCAGGGTAATGAGGATTGAGCGGATTTTGGACGAACGCCTTGGCGGTTCGCTCCGGATTATTCCAGTATCCGAGGGCGAGAGAACTGCCCCGCACGCAGAGTTCGCCCTGTTCCTCCTCCTGGGCGGGCTGATCCTGATCGTTAAGAATCAAAATGTCCGTATTGCGACACGGAAATCCGATGGGCAGCTTCTCGTCGTCCGAGAATTCGCGGTCCACAATGTAATACGTGCAGTCAACCGTGATCTCGATCGGTCCGTAAAGATTTACAAACATCGCCCCCGGCAGGTACCGGCGCCAGTAGTTGAGGTGCTTCGTTGGGAAAACTTCGCCGGCGAACAAGACCTTCGTTAATGCGCCAATTTTACGGGTTGCCAGCAAATCCTGGTTGGCAATGTTCACCATGATGGTTGGTACCCAGAAAATAAAGCTCACGGCATGGACGGACATGAATTCCAGAAGCCTCGCTGGAAATGCCGCGAGTTGCTCGGGGACAATGACCAGCGTGCTTCCCTTGGCAAGACAGAGATAAACCTCGAGCGTATAAATGTCAAAATAGAAAGGAGACAGGCTGCCGATGATTTCGCTCCCGTCCAACGCGAGCCGCGCAAATACCCAGTCCATGAAATCAATCGTGCTGCGATGGTTCAGGACCACACCCTTCTGTGTGCCAGTCGAACCCGAGGTATGAATGATGCATAGCGGATCCGTATCGATCACGCGCTCCAATCGCTCCAGCAACACCGCGTTGTCGTAGTTGTGACCCGACGCAAGCGCCTGCTCAATGAGTAAAAACCGGTCGTCCGGGATATCCAAAGCGCGCAGAGCCACCGCATGGGCCTCCGTAGTGATGATGAGGCCCGCACCAAGATTTTGAAAGATGCTTTTGAGTCTCTGCGGTGGTGATTTGACATCCAGATTGGCGTAACAGTTGCCGGTATAAAGAATACCGAGATCAGCAATGATGGTTTGGGCTCCCTTCGGCAGAAATACCGCTACAGGGCGATTGACTCCGGTGACCTTCTCAAGAATCAGCGCGGCGCAGTTCTTGGCGAGTCGTTCAATTTCCTCAAACGTATAGCGGCGGTCCTGTTCGATGACGGCCACCTTCGTTCCGCACTTGCGCAAGGCGCCTTGCTCAAAGTATTCAACGACGTTTATTTGCATGGTCCAGCAACGTGTCAAAGTCGGACTCTCAATCGGGTGGCCGCGGAAAATACCATTTACCCCTGTGCGTTGTCGGCCTGTTTGCGACGAACGAACGCGGCCAGTTTTGCCACGGAATCGAAGTTGTCCGGTGTCACGTCGTGCTGGCTGACCTTGACCCTGAAATTCTTTTGCACGAACTCCACCAGTTCAACCACGCCCAGTGAGTCAACGATGCTCTCCCGAAGAAAAGACGCATCGTCGGGATAAGCGAACCCATCCGGGCTGTAGAGGAGGTTGTTCGCGATGAATTCACGAATCGGTTGTTCAATTTGCTGGGTATCCGTTTTGTTGGTCATAAATTAATCGCTGTACTTTCGAATCCGTCCGACACGTTCAAGTTTCGTAGTGCCTCTTCACGGGATTTGATTATGTTGACACCGCTTTCGGAGCTTCCATCATCGGCGGTTGGAGCCGGAGAAACTCTGTTGTGCGTTGCTTGCGGGTGATATCATCGAACGCGCGCTGGACCTGGATCTCGGACAATCCCATCACCTTCGCGACCTCACCGATGGGCACGTTGTGGTCTAACGCGCACCACAGGAGATCAAGCGTCTCGAACGGCAACCGATAGAAAAACTCCTGCTGGTCACAAGGCGCGCTGTAGGTGTCGGTCGTCGGAGTGCGCTTTTGAATCCCCTCAATCACTCCTAAATAACGGGCCAGTTGATAGATCTGCGTTTTGAAAAGGTGCGCGATCGGCTGGATGTCCGCGCCGCCGTCTCCATATTTTACGAAGAACCCCTGTCCATGCTCGTTTTTATTGGCCGTCCCTATCACCGCATATTGCCGGGCTTCTGCGTGAAAATAAAGAGTGCTCATGCGCGAACGCTGCTTCAAATTTGACGCAGCGACAATCTCGAGCATCTCCCGCGGAGGCAACGGACGGGTTTCTTCGCGGCCATCGGGCGCGATGATGGCAACGGAAAAAACATTCAACGTGCCCGCCTCCAGCAGGTCTTGCGGCAAAACGATCTTCGCCTTGTAACCTTTGGCCGCGTCGTATTGCGGGAACACCCGGCGAATCGCATCGTCGCGCCGGCGATAGCAATCGAAACCTTCCAGCGCGTCCGTGATGTCTTCCAGGATCGGTTCCACCCCATAACTTGCGGCCAGTTCCCGCGCAAGTTTCTCGCTGATCGGATCCGAATCTTTGTCGGGCATCATCACGGCCACCACCTTTTGCGGGCCGAAAGCACGGACCGCCAGCGCCAGGACGATTGCAGAATCTATACCCCCGCTGATCCCGACCACGCCGCCGGAGCGTCTCATGGATCTACGGACGCTTTGTTGCAGAAATTCCACGATCCGGTTGGTTTCGCCTGCGGGGTCGAGGTTCAGCGCCTTTTTAGTGAATTGCATGGAGTTCTTTCTCAGTGGGTGAGTTGATCCGACACACTTTAACCGGGTCTTTCTCAGAAAGCGGCTCGGGTCGTCGGAAGTGTTTGACGAACAAGTGATGCACGAGTTGAGTGGAGACAATGCCTACCAAAGCCATGTCGTCGGTTTCTCCGATGGTCGAACCATTTTCGATTTTGCGGACCAATTGTTCGACCGGGCCGGCTTTGAACAGACCTGAATCCCTGATGGAATCTGGCGACAACAAATCACGAACGTAATCCGGCGTGGCACCATTGAAGAAACTGCGATGAATCGGAGCGCGATAGGGGCGCTTGGGGCGACGGCTGATGGCGTCGGGCAGCCATGCCTGCGCCGCCCTTTTCAGCAACCATTTTTCGCGCAGGCAGCGCAGCTTCATTCGCGCATCCAACGCGTTGCAGAATTCCACCAGCCGCACATCGAGAAACGGAAATCGTCCCTCGATGGAATGAGCCATTCCCATCCGGTCCCCTTGCGACGAGAGAAGGTACTGCGAAAGAAAAACCAGGATTTCCAGGTACTGCGCACGCGCCAGAGGCGCCCAGTGCTTGAATCCGGCGGGCAGCATGGAGGCGAGATGGTCAAAAAACCGGGCTTCATTGTCCACGGCCACATCGTCATTGAAGAATCGGCGTGTTCGACGGTTGTTGCGCCAACGCACGGCGTGAGAATACCACGGGGACCCGACTTCATCCAATCCCTCGCCGAAAAAGGCCGATAAAAATGCCTGATTGGTTTGCCCGAGCCCTCCAATGTCTGGGTAAAGCCGTTTGAACAGAAGAGGTCTCCATTTCGACTGCGGCTGCCGCGCCCAAAAGCGCCGAACTTTGGCTTCCTTGAAAAGGTCGTAGCCGGCCAGAAACTCGTCTGCCCCCTCGCCCGTCAACACGACCTTGAACCCTGTCTCGCGCACGAGCCTTGAAAGCAGAAACATCGGCGCGGGAGCGGTTCGCATCACCGGGACTTCGGTATGCCAGATGACATCCGGGAAAGTTCGCCCGATGTCGGCGTGCGTTGCGCGAATGACGTGATGATCCGTCCCCAGGCGCGCGGCCATCTCGCGCTGAAAAGGACTTTCGTCGAACTGCTGGTCACTGAAAGCGATCGAAAAAGTCACCAGTTTGTTCGACGTATGGCGTCGCACGATTGAAGCAATCGTTGAAGAATCAAGCCCACCGCTCAGATAAGCGCCCACGGGGACGTCGGCGCGTAATCTGATCCGGCAGGCGTCGATTAACAGGGCCCGAAACTCTTCGACGATCTCCTCCACCGGCTTGGCGGATTTGCTTTCGCTCGAACCGTTCGTTTCAATCGGGAAGCTGCTGTTCCAGTACTGTTCGACACGAAGCGAGTCACGATCCGCGACGAGAAAGTGGGCCGGAGGCAATTCCACAACGCCTCGGAAGACGGTGTTTGGTGTAAGCGGTGCCCAGAATCGGAAGATCTGATCAACCGTCATCGGATCAATCTCTGCACTCATCCGCCGGTCGCTGAGAATGGATTTGATCTCCGAAGCGAAAAGCAGTGTGTTTTTCGCCGTCTCGGTGTAGAACAACGGCCGCACACCCAGCCGGTCTCTGGCCAGAAACAGGCGCCGGCGCAACGTATCCCAGATCGCGATCGCAAACTGCCCGTTCAATCTGTCGAGACAGCGCGGACCGAACTCCTCAAAAAGATGAAGGATGACCTCTGTGTCAGAGGATGTCCGGAAGCGGTGCCCGCGAGTTTCCAGCTCTGCCCGCAATTCGATGTAGTTGAAGATTTCTCCGTTGAACACGATCCATAAAGATCCGTCTTCATTGGTGATCGGCTGACTGCCTCCGCTCAAATCAATGATGCTCAGGCGGGCGTTGCCAATGCCGGCCTCGCGATCCAACAGCACGCCAAATTCGTCCGGGCCGCGATGGCGCAACAGTGCGAGCATCTGCCGCAGATCGGCTTCTTCAGCCTCCTGCGCGGCCGACCGGATGAAAATGCCAGCGATGCCGCACATCAGCGTAAGTCCACCTTGCGTATCTTGCCTGACCCGGTCTTCGGGAGTTCATCGCGGAACTCCACGAAGCGCGGCACCATGAATTCTTCAAGATGCGCTTTGCAATGCGCGATTACGACCGCGCTGGTAAGACCCGCCCCGGGCGCCACAATGAAGGCCTTGATTGCCTGTCCGATGGCCGCGTCTGGAACACCGATCACCGCGGCTTCCTGCACACCTTTGATCGCGTAGAGCACGTTCTCCACTTCGCGAGGTGCAACTTTTTCACCCCTGCTTTTGATAATGTCGTCCTTGCGGCTTACAAAGTAAAAAAACCCTTCCTCGTCCGTACGGAAAAGGTCACCGCTGTAACAGACCTGCTCGCCGGGTAATGGCCCGGGACGAAATCGCTGAGATGACAATTCGGGTGCCATCCAGTAGCCCCTCATCACGTGCCGGCCTCTGACGACCAGCTCGCCTATTACTCCAGGACCAACCCGGCGGCCACCCTCGTCTTCAATCCAAAGTTCAGTTCCTGGCATGGGAATACCGGCCGACGCCGGGCGGGCATCCAGCTGCTCGGGCGGCAAATACATGGTTCTGGCAACCTCCGTCAGACCGTGCATCAAATACAACGCTGCCGCGGGAAATTTTTGCTTCAATCGTTTTACATGATTGACCGGAAGGGCCGCGGCGGCGTTGGTCAAATATCGCAGGGCGGATAGATCCCACTGCCCAAGATCCATGCCGAGAAGCGTCGAGTAGATAGTGGGAACACCTGCAAATCCTGTCACTCTCTCATCGGACATCTTTTGCAATACCATTGCAGGATAGGCGAACGACTCTTCCAGCACGAGCGTCGCGCCAACGTGAAACACCGCCATCAACTGATACAAACCATAACTGAACGAAAGGGGCAGAACATTCAGTATTACATCTGATTCCACATTTTTAAGATAGGTGACGATCGAGTTTGTAACGAATGCGACGTTACTGTGACCGCACATCACCCCTTTCGATTCACCAGTCGTACCCGAAGTGTAGATGAGGCAGGCAAGATCAAGGTCAATGTTTTCTTGCCGGGGCCGCTCGGCTGGAAAGTCAGCCTCGATTCGCTCGAACTCGATCCAGCGCGAATCCTCGGCCCGCCGCGCCAGTTTCTCACCGCAGACGATGGAACACCGGACCGAGCCCACGTCACCCCAAATGCGGTCTCCGATCCCCTGCCCGATCGCGCGATAGTCGGTAATCACGGCTGCGCTCTGGCAGTTGTTCAATATCGAAACCAGCTTGTCAGGTTTGGTGTTACGGTTGATCATCACAAAAACTGCGTCCGCCTTCAACACAGCAAAGACCGATACCACTGCCTCAAGTGAATTATTCAGGTATATCGCAACGCGATCGCCCCGGCGCACTCCTTTTTCGCGGAGCGCATTTGCCAATCTGTTGGCCGTGTCTTCCAACTGTGCATAGGTATAACGTTGCCCGCCGCAAATCAGAGCGACCTTCGTCGGACGATTGTCCGCGCACCTTTGCAGAAATTCCTGGACTTGCATTCTTAAACCGATAATGAAGTCAAAATAAGCGCCTGATGCACGTTCGGGCCACGGGTGGCGCAGCGCGTTTGACTGTTTGAATTATACAACATCACGTAGTTTTTGCCGCCGAGAATCACGAGTCTCTCCTTCACCGACTCGGATTTGGTCCTGCGGAATGGGCGGAGTTGTGTCCAGAGAATCTGATCGCGCCTGAACATTAACGGGCACGAACTTCTTC
>DATNDF010000103.1 GCA_035607015.1 Candidatus Angelobacter sp.
GCGATCACCTTTTCTACGTTGGTGACGAAAAACCGTTCAAGAACTTTGAGTTGAAGGTGGACGTGATGACCGAACCGGGATCGAACGGCGGGATTTATTTTCACACGAAATATCAGGCGACCGACTGGCCGAAGTACGGGTTCGAGTGCCAGGTCAATGTCAGTCACACCGACTGGAAAAAAACCGGCAGCCTTTACGACGTGGTGAATGTGGCTTCCACGCCCGCGAAGGACAACAAGTGGTGGACGCAGCACATCATCGTCAAGGACAACAAGGTAACGGTGAAAATTGACGGCCAGATCATCTTCGAATACACGGAACCGCCCGGAACCCAGCCGGGCACGGCGTTCACCCGCAAGCTGGATGAAGGCACATTCGCGTTGCAGGCGCACGACCCCAAAAGCGTGGTTCGTTACAAAAACATCCGGGTGAAGCGGCTCGATTGAAATCGCGCAGACTTCGTCGGTCCCGGCGACCTGGTTGGACGCGCGCTTAGAGCGAACGCCGTGATGATCGCCGTGAGCGGGCTTTACAATTCCGGGCTTGTCAAGGGTGCGCAGCGGGGCCAGCATGAATCAACCCTATGAAAAGGCGATTCCTCCAGTGCGCTGCGTTTACCTTGATCGAACTCCTGGTTGTCATTGCCATCATCGCGATCCTGGCCGGTCTTTTGTTACCCGCCCTGGCCCGCGCAAAGGGGAAGGCGATGACCGTCAAGTGCAACAGCAACATGCATCAGGAGGCAATCGGGCTGCATATGTACGCGGACGACAATGCCGATTTCTACCCGGCCTATCCGGACTGGGCAGATATGGGTGGGAAAACCGGCACGATGACACTGCACGGCGGAAAACTGGCGCCGGAAAAACGACCGCTAAACGCTTACGTGCCCGCCCTTGAAGCGTTCCACTGTCCCTCGGACAAGGGTGATTCGTTGTGGAAGGCTCAGTTCCCAAAGGGCACGAAGAGTTGCTTCGACGGCTGGGGCAACAGCTACCTCACGGTCTGGGCGGTCGAAACGTTGCGCGTCAAACACGTGACCGGCGATTCCACCGCCGCAAAGGGTACCCCGCAGGCGACCCCGATAAAGACGAGCGAGATTTCGCGCAGTGCTTCCAACAAGTTGATCCAGGGCGATTGGCCGTGGTGGGCCGACCGCGACAAAAACGATCCGTGGAGCCAATGGCACAATTACAAGGGGGAGTACCGCTTCAACGTGATTTTTGGCGACGGCCACACCCAATACTTCCAGTTTCCGAAACAGGCTTACCAGTGGAACTACACGGGGCCCGCTCCTGATCCGAACTTCACGTGGTGGTGACGCGCGAAGTTTCCGTGTTTGGTCCAGATTCTCCCGCCGTGGCGTTCATCCCGTCTCATTTGCCACTTTTTCAGGGTGCGTTATGCTTGGCAGGTATGAGCGACAACAGTTGGCAGAAAGAATTCAAAGAAGTCTATGACGGTGGCGTGGCCGCCTGGCAGTCGGGGCGCTGTTCGCCGAAGAAGATGTTCGGCGACGCGGACGCCGCATTTCTCGCGAGCATCGGTTGCACAAGACAGGAACTGTTTGACTTCGTGGATGACGCCCAAAACCACGGCGAACCGGATTTTGCCACAGTGCTTGCAGTCCAGGCCATCCGACGCGACTACTTTCTCGACGTGATGGGCGGCAAACCATCGGGCCGCGTCGCTTCGATGGATGATCTGCCGGCGAAGACGGACGAGGTGGATGGAATCGAGTGGCTTCCGCGCATCATTGAAAAGGCGCGGCTCAAACTTCGCGGTGAAATGCCCGCCGATTTGATGTACGGCTGCGGCGGCGACCGTCCGTTTCTGCGCCGGATGAAAATGACACTGCCAGAATTTCTGAAACTGGTCCGGGAATCCGGTCCGGACGATCGGCGAATTGTCAACGCGGTGAAGCGCTCGGCGGGCCTGGTTTGACCGCGCGGGTCAGAGGCGGTCCGATTCCGTCCGGTCGGACTCCGCGCCATGCGGCGGGGAAAAGATTTTCAACCACGGCTCTTTCAACAGGGCCATACGCACAATATCCTGTCGCCTGTCGCCGACCTTGATGTCTTCAAAAAAAATCCCTTCCAACTCGAAGCCGAACCGGCAGTTCAGATTCAGGTTCCGGATGTTCACGTCGCGCGAGTGAATGTAAACCTTGTTCAGGTTCCGGATCATGAACGCATAATAGAGGAAGCCGAACGTGGCGCGTTTGCCGATGCCCTTGCCCTGCAATCCGGATTCTCCCACGAGTTTTTTCATCTCCAGTTTGCCCGCCAAAGGATCGATGTTCTCGCCGCCCACGATTCCCACCGGCTGGTTGTCGTAAAAGATTCCGAAGTAATCACGCGTGGGATGCGCAAAATGTTTCTGAAGGTCTTCGGCCCTGTCGGGAAACGCGGGCACGAAACTTTCACGGACTACGGGGTTCCTGAGCCACTCGACGACCCGGGCAACAACGGCCTGTTGCAAAGGCCGCAACGTCACATGCTGGACCGTCAGTTGCCTGCTCGCCGACCATTCGTCCCTGACCGAGGCAAGAGTGAAAACCTCGTTGTAATACTGGATGCCGGCGTTGGGGTTTTTCTCCTGCGACATGAGATTGTCGAGCAAATGGGAGGCGACCCGCAGGATTTCCTCCTTGCGCACGCCGTAATTGATGAGTTCGTTGTAGAAGCCTTTCGAAACCAGTTTGAGCATCTGGTCGCGCTGCTGTTTCCTGGCCGACTTCTCTTCGTTCCCGTCGTTCATGCATCATGCGGGTTGGTGTCGTTCCGCCGATCCCATTTGTTCTCCGAGAGGGCGGAAGTCCAGATTTTTTTCCGCTGTCACTCCGGTTCAATCCGCCGCCGGCTTGAGCTCCGCGAGCGTGACACCTTCGCGTTCGCGCAAGGTGGCTTCGACCTTCGGCACGTATAACTGCGTCTCGGCGGGCAGGCGTCCGGCGATGGCTTCAAACGTGCGCGCCTTCTGCTTTTGGAGCAATTCACCCACGCGGCCTTCGCCGGCGTTGTAGGCGGCCAGGGCCAGCCGCCAGTCGCCGAACTGTCCATAGAGCCGGCGCAAATGCCGGGCCGCCGCGCGCGCGCTCTTTTCCGTCTGCAACCGTTCGTCCGAGGGACGCAGCGAGAGATTGAGCGAGCGGGCCGTGCCGGGCATCAACTGAAACATCCCGACGGCGCCGGAAGGGCTTCGCGCGGCCGGGTCGAACGAGGACTCGACCTCGGCGACCCAGACGAGTTCGGGCGGTAATTTTTCCGCGGTGAAAATCTCCTTCAGGCGGGGCACGCAATCCCGTGCGAGCGGCGGAAGCGGACGCCGCCTCACTTCTCTCACCCAAACGCTGCTTTCGGCCCGGGGCGAAGGATTCGGCAGACGGGACGGCCCGGTTTTGTCGGGTTTCGCTTCGCGCCGCAGCTCTTCGGAGACATCGAAGTAATCGAGGCGGGTTTGCAACCACACCGCGTACGGGCGGGTCTCCTCGAATTGTTTCAACACCGGCAAAAGGTTGGTGGCCGTCTCGTGCAGGGCGCCGAGATCATAGACATAGGAGCCTTGAAACCGTTTTCGGAGTTCGGCGAGGAATTTCTGCACGCGCTCCTTGTCCACTCCCAGTTCGTCCAGCGCCGTGTCGTCGAGATTGTCTTTCGCCCATTCCTGGACCGACTGTAGGATTTCATCGGGATCAATCTCCAACTCCTGCGCCTTCGCGGTGAGGACGATTGAAAGCCCGGCCAGGACGGCACAAATTCTTCTCACACCGCCAAGCCTACCAAAATCCGACCGCCACGGAAGGGACAACTTGAACCACGCAGTCCCGAGGTTCCCGGACCCACCTGGTCATCCGGGTGCGTCCGTCCACCAAAACCGCCGCACGAACCGAGCTGCCGATGGCCGCGACGAGGGGCGGACTGCGAGCCGGGAGGCAGAATTACTCCAAAAATGGAAGAACGGCGAACTGGTCGCGGAAGGAACGACAACATCTCCACATCACTTGTCCAGAATGAACAACTGATAGTACTTGGAAAGCTTGCTGTCGAGTTCGTGCGTGGGGAACCCGCGAAATTCATAGTCGAACTTGTAGCGGTAGGTGACGATGGCCTTGTCAGCGGGCACCGGCACGAGCGTTTCCCAACGATTGGTCAGCATGGGCGTGCGCTGCATCGGGTACTGGTCCAGGCCGATGACGACGTATGGCTTGATGGAGTCCTTGACGAGGCTTTGCTGGCGGCTGTTCCACTCCACCGCGAAGGCGTATTGGCCGTTGTCTTTGCGCGGCAGGCGGCTCGGGGTGAGGTTCGTGATGGAGGTGGTGGCGCAGCCCACGAGCAACCAGGGAAGCAGCAGCATCGGCAGCAATCTCTTCAAATTCAACATAGCGGGCACAGCGTTACATAAGCGTCGGCGGCTTGTAAAGTTGGATTTGGGAAGGTGGATGGTGAACCACGCGCAACCGGTCCTGGAACAACTAGCGCAGGCGTCTGGACCGCAAGACTGAAGTGAACGCGAGCGGGTGTTGAACAAGTTCCTCGAAAACGACGTTGACAGCCAAAGCTTGAGGAGTAAGTTCGCGACACAGGTTGTAAGGGGCCCAAACGGTCGTTTGTTTGGGAAACATTTTGGAGCGTCGCAATGAACGCCAAAGCTGAAACCAAGGAGGCCAGTCGCAATGTCCCTGCTCGACGCATTGTTACTTGACCCTTACCGGATCAATGTCTGGATCGCGTATCGGACCGATGGCGTCAAAGGCTCCGGCACGGAGGAAGACCCCTACAACGGCTCGCCCCGATACGAGAGCGCGATTTCCGTGTCCGGTTTGACCAGTTCAGGCCGGGAAGCCACTGCCACGACGGGCGGCAACCACGGTTTCTCCGATGGCGATGTGGTCACCATTTCCGGCGTCACCGGCGTCGACGGCCAATACTACAACGGAACTTTCGTCATCTACGGGAAAACGGCGACCACCTTCAAGTATTGGATGAAGGGAAGCCCGGCCGGAAATGGGAGCGGCACGATGGTTTGCGCCCTTACCCATTACCAATTCGATGAAATCCGCGGCGTCCTTGGGGCGAACACCACCATCCATCTTGGTCCGGGTGTGTTCCCGACGCAGGGCATCGGCTCCGACGGCTCAGGTGTGCCGGTCCTTACCGGTCAAAAGATCATCGGATCGGGGATTGACGTAACGATCGTGAAATTGGTCAGCGTTCGAAGTCCGATTGTCCAGTACTGGGTGCTTGGGACGGGTGCACACCTGGAATACTTTGCAGTTTCGGATTTGACGTTGGACTGCAATTTGGATGGGCAGTTAATTGGCAGCTACACATTCCCACCCATCGCCTGTTCGGGGGTTCTCGTGTCCGGGGCGCACGTAAAATACCGGCGCGTGCGCGTCATAAACTTTGGCGATTCGAGTGGTGCCTTCGAGTGTTTTGTCATGTGGTCAGCCGGGGCAGACCCCAACCCCGCCTTCGTCGAATCCGTTGATTGTCTGATGGAAGATTGCATCCTGGAACAACCGGCCATCAACCAATACGGGTTGGTCACGGTGATCAACATGGGTGCCACGGAGGACGCCAAGGGGGTCATGGGCTATCATCGCGCGTGCGTGGTGCGCAACTGCCTCATTGACTGCGAATACAAGATCAATCCCGTGGCGATCTCGCAGATCAGCTATATCGTCATCAATCCAGGCCCGAACCAGACCATCGAAGCGACGGTTACGACACGAGTCGCTCATGGGCGCGCAGTAAACGACTGGGTGAGAATTTCTGGAGCGCTGGTCAACGGATCGCTGGCAAACGCGTTCAACGGCTCGTTCAAGGTCACGGCCGTGCCG